>JAQTYP010000131.1 GCA_028688235.1 Methylomonas sp. | reverse complement strand
GCAACATAGGGTCGCCGTCTGTTACCTGGATCTGGACGGTTTCAAGCCCATCAACGACAGGTTGGGGCACGAGGCTGGCGATAGCGTGTTGATCGAAATCGCAAGACGCATAGAGCTGAGTTTGCGCGGCGGGGATAGCGTCGCGCGTCTGGGCGGCGACGAGTTCGTCGTATTGTTAAGACTGGCGGAAGAACACGAATGTGTTGCCAGTCTGGAGCGCCTGTTGGCGCTGATTTCGGAACCGATCACGATAGCCGGCAAGGTGTATGTCGTGGGAGCCAGTATCGGCGTCAGCATTTATCCGAGAGACGATGGCGATGCCGATACGCTGTTGCGCCATGCCGATCAGGCCATGTACGTCGCCAAACAATCGGGCAAAAACTGTTTTTATGTCTACGACCCTGAGGCGGACCAGCGCATACGCAGTCATAACGAATTGCTGAAAAGCATACAGTTGGCACTAGACCATGATCAACTCGAATTATATTTTCAGCCTAAAGTCCATTTACACAGTCAGAGGCTGGTCGGAGTCGAAGCCTTGTTGCGCTGGCGCCATCCCGAGCGTGGCTTGTTGGCGCCGATGGAATTTTTAGGGGCCGTGGAAAATACCGAACTGGATATTCGCATCGGCAATTGGGTGATAGCCGCCGCGGCGAAACAATTCGATGCCTGGCGCCGTAACGGGTTGGATATCGAAATCAGCATCAATATTTCCGCCTATCATCTGGAATCGCCCGGCTTCGTCGCCCATTTGCGCCAACAGTTGGAGGGTTGGCGCATGCCGCCGTCCAGGCTGCAGATAGAGATACTGGAGTCGGCGGCGCTGACGGATCTGGACGCCGTCGAAGGCATCATGCAGCAGTGTCGGCAGGTGGGCGTCAGTTTTGCGTTGGACGATTTCGGTACCGGGTATTCGTCGCTGACCTATTTGAGCAAACTGCCCGTCGATGTGCTGAAAATCGACCAGTCTTTCGTCAGATATATGCTGGATAATCCTGCCGACAGGACTATCGTGCAGGGGATCATCGCATTGGCCCGTGCCTTCGAGCGCAGGGTGGTTGCCGAAGGCGTGGAAACCGAACGCCATAGCCTGACCTTGCTCAAAATGGGCTGTGAATGGGGGCAGGGTTACGGTATCGCGAAACCGATGAGAGCAATCGAACTCCAGAATCTGTACCGTTTCGAAACCAGCAGAACCGAGACAATCTTCGCTTGCCCGGCCAGTTTGAAGGTGTAAACAATCAGCTCGAAATTCGCAGCTAATCCATGAAAGGCGCGAAATGCTCCCAGCCATACTGAGAAATCGGTCAGCCGAGAAATGTGCGGAGCATGGCAGTTGAGGAAGGCCGAACCCATCCTGTGGCTTGACGGCAGCAATCCTTGTCGCCGACATTCCCGCCTGACACACTCCGCACTTTTCTTGGCTCCCCCCAAGCGTCTCCTCTCATCGCTATATAAGGCTACGATCCCTTAATCCACTTTTAAGCCGATAGAACCGATTTCCGACGATTGGCTCCGAACAAGCCCACCAGTGCGCCGCCGAACAACTCGATAACGTGCGCTAAATCCCAGTGACCTATAGGATGCTGCCGTTAGGCGCATCGTTCGCGACCGTTGCACCTCGTTACTGGTTCGGCACAGCCTATAGGGCGCACCTTATCGCGATTGACGGCGGTCGGTTGCCAACATACGCTGCCACTGACAACCCGTTTTGAGGAGATAGAAGATGCCATTCAATAGCGTTCGGAACTCCACCGGTTTCGAATCACCCGGCGTTCGGCGTTTGAACCTTCAGCAAAGGCGCAACAAGATCCCAAAACTCATCCGAAATTTCCTGATAGCTCATAACTCAAAAAAGGGCTTCTCGTTTAAAACGGGACACAGAGGGAGGCTTAACCGTTCGCCCTGAGCAAAGTAAGCCCCCTTCGGAAGCATGGCGTTACCATGAAACAGCCGCTGTTTGAGGCAAATTTTTGCAATTTTTAAATTTCACAAGTCATTGATTTTAAATATACAAAAAAGCTGTTTCTTGAGAGCTTGTCGAAGGGTGAACGGTTAAGCCATTCATGGTTCGACTTTGCTCACCACGAACGGCTTAACCTCTGACTGTCTCGGTTTAAGTTGGAAGTCCAAAAAAGCACTGATAAATCGGGAGATTATTCAATACCCATAGCATCAGGCACAAGTTGTGCCGGATATCTTCTAAGTCGGGTGGCTGAATAGCAGTTTATAGCCGGAGCCGTGCGGCATTTGGGGTTCGGTGCTCATGCGCTATGGTGCAAGCTAGCGATGTCATCAAATGCTGTCGGCAAACTGTTTTTCGGTTTTGGAATAATAGTTGAGTCCGAGCGAAAACAATAATAAAGATACGCCGATAGACAAATAGAAGCCTTGCATGAGCACCGACGCGTCGCCGGATACCATCCAGCGCAAACCGTCGATTTCGCCGACCATGGGGTTCATGGAATAGGGCAAGCGCCATTGCTCGGGAATGATTTGGCTGCTGTATCCCACCGGCGATAGATAAAGCCCTATTTGCACGATGAACGGTACGACGAAACGGAAGTCCCGGTATTTGACATTCAGCGCGGCAATCAAGTAACCCAGTCCTAGCGCAGTGATGCCGGCCTGAATCAGCAGTAACGGCATCAGTAGCAGATAAGGGCTGGGTACGAAACGGTAATAGATCATCATCCCTATCAGTAGGATGAAAGAAATCATAAAGTCGATCGAATTTTTCTGGTTCCCACGGCCCGCCGTGGGTAGCCGTATGCCTGCATAATAGAGATCGGTATGCGTTCCCACGCCGGGACGTGGGAACGAGGAACACTATTTCGGCTCGAACTCCATCAAATAACCGCAATGGTCGGAGACTGGACCGTAATCATTTTCCGTAAACAAGACTCTTGCCGACTTGACGCGCAGGTATGCGGATTTGTTCATGAAAATGTAGTCGATGCGGTAATCGTCGGCTAGTAAATGGCCCCAATGCGGATCGTCGACGCGGAAGATTTGTTCGAATAGGCCCAGGCGATTGGCCGCTAAAAATTGATCTTCGTATTGATTGCCGTTGACCACTTGCTGGTAACCGGCCGACCCCGCTTCTATGTTGAAGTCGCCGCATAGCAGCGTGGTCTGAACAGATTCGCTCAATTGGCTGTCGGCCCATTCGCATAAGCGCTGAAATTGCCGTTCGAATCCGCCTTCCCACCAACTCAGGTGCGCGGAAAAAATATTGACGGCGCCCAGATAAGGCAGTTGGACGTGAGCCATCACCACTTTGCGGGAGTTGATGTTATAGGGGTCTTGGCTATCGGAGACATAGCGTGACTCGGTGTGGCTAAGCGGGTGGCGGCTCAATATGGCGACGCCTTCGCGGTATTTGTCGAAGCCCAGATGCGACCAGTCGGTGTAGATATGCATGACTTGTTTCAGTCGGCGGTTGATGATGTTGGCGGCGTTGGAAGGCCAGTCGCCATGGCCGTCGTTCCAATGTTCGGCGACTTCTTGAAGACATACGATGTCCACGGCTTGTTCGTCGATCGCCTTGGCGATTTGGGTGAATTTTTCGTCCTGATTGTCTTCCTGGTAACAGTGCAGGTTGAGTATCATTACCCGCAATGGTTCGCGGCTGATACGGTAATTTTTGCCTAGATTGTTGTCCCAGAGTTCTTGATGGCGGGTTTTGCATTGTATGCTGTATTCCAGCGCAAAGGTGTCGCCGATCTTCAATCGCGCCGTCCATAATTGCGCATCGTGCTGTTGTTGCCGTTTATTCGGATGGCAGTCGGTTTGCCGGGTGTTTTGCCAGTTGTCGGTCGTCCAATGGATGATGACGCTTTCGGCATGCAGCGAAGGTGAGAGGGCAACTTTTATTTGCGCGTATTGTTGTTCGTCGTCCAGACGCTGTTTCAAGCTGAGGTTCTGTACCAGCGATTCGCCGAACAGCGTCAATCCGCTGTTTTGACGGCAGTGATGGTTCCAGCCTTGATTGTTATTCCAGAATTCGTCTGTGTTGTTGCGTAGGCGTAAGGCAAAGCTGATGTCGCCGGGTAATTTTTTTACGGATTTGGCGCCCTTGGTGGTTCGAGCCAGCCAGAACTCTTGGCTATCGCCGCGCGGCCCCTGGTAGGTTGCCTCCAGGGTATGCCAGATGCCGTCGTGGCCGCACCAGATCACGTCGACTTGTTTGTGAAATTCCGGATCGTCCACCGCCATCAAAAATTGCAATACCTGTTGGTGGCTATTTTTTTTTCGGGTGATCGTGTTTTCTACCGCCAGCAATTCGATATTAGCCATTGCTTACCCCTTTGCGTTCAGGAACGCCATAATCGCGAAAGTCGATGTCCGGAAAGATGTCGTCCATTACCTCCAGAGCGGTCAAGTAACGCTCGTCGATCCGGTTTTTACGGATACAGTCGTGCAGATAATTGAAACGCGCTAGATGATCCATGATGCGTTTTTTGGCATAGTCCACCGTCGTACCGGCTTTTAGTATAAACGGCCAGTCGGAGGCCTGCGCCAATAAAAGTGAACGCAAAGCTTGATTCAATGCCCTTTTTTGCAAGTCATTGAGCTTAAAGTTCTGCAAATCCATCGTCAGTTTTTCCATTTCCTGGCCGGCCTTGTGCAGTAAAGGATATATCCAGTCGTTGCTTTCATTCAGCCAATAGTCGTTGTAGCCTTGGTCACCCCAGGTCGAGGCGGAAGGCCTTGCCCGTTGTTGTTCGGGGTGCAGGGTTAGATAGTCGTTGCAACTGACGGTTTTTATGTCGCTGTTTTCCTGGGCCGCCAGACGTAATACTTGTTCCAGCCATAGCGGGCCTTCGTGCCACCAATGGCCGAATAATTCGGCGTCGTAGGGGGCGGTAAAAATAGGCGGTTTGTCCATTTCCGGAGCCAGCGCCTGCATTTGACGCCGGCGCCGGTCGATGAAGTCCGAGGCATGTCGCTTGGCTTTGGCTAATGCCTTGTCCGGTCGGTATACATCCTTTTGCGCCGTTTTGCCGGTTATTCGGTGATATTTGATGCCGGTATTGATGCGGGTTTGACCGTCGAGTATGTAGGGGCCAATATAATCCAGCGGCAAGTCGAAGCCTATGTCTCGGTAGTATTCGCGGTAATCGGCGTCGCCGGGATAGCCTTCTTCCGCGCTCCAGACTTGACGGGAGCAGGCAGGGTCGCGCCCGAAGGCCATGACCTGATTGCCGCAATCCAGCGGTGCATAGATGCCGTGACGAGGCGCCTGGCTGGCGTCCATGATGCCGTGGCTGTCGACGAAAAAGTATCGAATGCCATGGTCCTTTAAGACGGCTTCCAGACCTGGGTAGTAGCCGCATTCGGGTAGCCAAAGGCCTTCCGGCGCAAAGCCGAAATAAGCTGCGAAAGCGTCTATGCCGACTTTGATTTGGCAGCGTACCGCCGCCTCGCTGATATTGAGTAGCGGTAGAAAACCGTGAGTAGCGGCGGTGGTGATCAATTCCAGCGTGCCGTTACGCCGATGTTTGGCAAAAGCGGCCAGCAGATCGCATTGGTAGTGATTTTGATAGCAATGCAGAGCTTCCAGATAGCCGCTTTGGTAGCGCTTGGCCAGTTCGTGCAGCGAAGGATTGTCCCGGGTGCGTTCCAATTCTTTCTCGGTCAGCACCAACAAGCGCGTAATGTGCCTTAAAAATCGCTGTTGCAGCAATTCGTCTTGCAGCATCGTGATCAGCGTGGGCGAGATCGACAGGGTCAAACGGTGGGAGACCCTGTCCTGTTGCAATCTATCCAGCATCGCAATCAACGGCAGATAGCAATCGATGATGGCTTCGAACAGCCAGTTTTCTTCGAAAAAACTGTCGTGTTCTGGGTGATGCACATAAGGAAGATGGGCATGCAGGATGATGCTGAGGTAGCCTTTGTTCATCGCGATGGTTATTTTCCTTGGCCCGAGGCGCTTTTGCCCTGGGACGATGCGGGAGTCGAGCTTGGCATTATAGACCGTGTAAGGATATTGACCAGCTGATTAGCCGATGGGGAGGATGGCGATAAGGGGGGCGTCGCGGTATTCGAATAGGCTAGCGGAACGAAGCCAAGGTCGCCCCGGATTTGGCCTAAAGCGGCGAGGTAGCGAGGGGGCGGCGAGCTTGGTTTGGGCGCCGGCAGGTTTATGTCTCGATGCCCGTCGACATCGATTATGGGAATGTCGATCCAGTTGGGAGGGGCGTGGGCCGGTGTCGCTTCGGGTGTAGGCTCCTCGTGTTCGGCATAAATTCTCAGCGTCATCGCTTGTTGCAGTTCAATGCTTTCCGGGGTTTGACTCGATTGAGGCTTGGCGATGTGCCAGTAGGCATGCAGCCGTTTCGGCGATACGGTCAATAGGACCACTTTGGATGACTCTCCGCTTCGGGGCGGGGCGTATTCGCGGCTGATTTGCCGGCTGATTTCCAATAGTTCCTGGGCGGAAAATTGGGTATTGGACTTGCTCGAGGCCTTGCTGCGAAAAAAACGCGGGGAAAAGTCGCGACTGATGGTTTGACTGATGCCACACATATCCTGCCGTGAGAGTTTGATACGGTTGCGTGGCTTGGAGGGCGGAAGGGGCATTATGGGTCAAAAATGGTTTTGTCGATTCTGGCGGCGCTACAAAAAGATGGATAGGGTGCTAGCGTGATCGCTAAGGATTCCGTCGAAAATAAGCGCCCGTTCTTGAGAATGTTCCGTAGGGGAGAATAAATTCGCCCCTACGATCAATTCAGGGGGGGGTGTTTCCAACAGAATCCTAAGGATGGTGCAAGGGTAACATGCCTATCATCCAAAGCAGCGAAGTTAATTTTAGCCCTATCCTCATCAGCATCAAACTCTACCCGTTGCGGATTATTTACGCAAGGTAACGGGGCATTTGCCTCTAATTGCAGTAAAATTATCTTCACCCCAACGTTTTTCACGTAATCCATGCATAAAAAGTACACATTGAGGCCAGGTAGTCCTTACCCGCATGGCATACATGTCGGTGAGGACGGGGTCAATTTTTCAATTTCCAGTCGGCACGCCACGCATGTCGAATTATTGCTGTTCGCTCATGCCGACAGCAAGCAGCCTTTTCAGATCGTATCCTTACAAAAAGATCAACATCATACGTTTTTTTCATGGCATGTATTTGTCGAGCATTTGCCGATCGGCATTTGGTACGCATGGCGCATCGACGGACCATCGGTAACCCGCGAGTCCGGTCTGCGCTTCGATAGAGAAAAATTATTATTGGATCCCTGGGCGCGAGCGGTCAGCGACATACTTTGGCGGCGGAGTGCTGCCTGTGTGTTGGGCGATAATAGTCAATCCGCGATGCGGGCGGCGGTGGTCGACAGTAACCATTACGATTGGGAAGGCGATACGCCGCTGGCGATACGTAGCGAGAAGGCCATCATATACGAGTTGCATGTCGGTGGTTTTACCCGGCATCCTTCGGCCAAGGTCAAACATCCTGGAACCTTCGCTGGATTGATCGAAAAAATTCCCTACCTGCAAAAACTGGGGATTACTCATGTCGAACTGTTGCCTATCATGGCGTTCGACGAACAGGACGTACCGCCGCATACCTCCGAATTGGGGCTCAAAAACTATTGGGGCTACAGCACGCATAGTTTTTTTAGTCCGCATCCCGGCTATTGCGTGACGCCGGAACAAGCGACCCATATCCGGGAATTTCGCGATCTTGTCAAGGCTATGCATAAAGCCGGTATCGGCGTGATCATGGATGTGGTGTTCAACCATACGTCCGAGGCCGGAGCCGAAGGACCTGTGATCAATTTCAAAGGCATACACGGCAATAGTTTTTATCTGACCGACAAGCAGGATAAACGGATTTTCTACGATTACACCGGTTGCGGCAATACCGTTAATGCCAATCATCCCTTGGTCAGTCATTTCATCGTCAGTTGTCTGGAATACTGGGTCAGGGAGATGCATGTCGACGGCTTTCGCTTCGACTTGGCCAGTGCGCTGGCCCGTGGCGAGGAAGGTTACGTGATGCAGGATCCGCCGGTGGTATGGGGGATAGAGTTATCCCAACAACTCGCCCGGACCAAATTGATTGCAGAAGCGTGGGATGCATCGGGTTTATATCAGGTGGGCAGCTTCCCGGGTTATCGTTGGGGGGAATGGAATGGAATGTACCGCGATGCGATGCGGCGCTTTCTGCGCGGCGATGCGGGGACCATCAACGAAGTCGCCACGCGGCTTTGCGGCAGCAGCGATTTGTACGAGCGGCACGGGCGCCTGCCGATCAGCGGAATCAACTTCATTACTTGCCATGACGGTTTTACGTTGAATGATTTGTTTAGCTACAACGACAAGCACAATGCGGCGAATGGTGAGAATAACCGCGACGGTTGTAATAACAATCTGAGCTTTAACTGTGGCATCGAAG
>JAQTYP010000130.1 GCA_028688235.1 Methylomonas sp. | reverse complement strand
CTCGGTAGTGGCAAATGTAACTTCCCTGACTTCCCAAGGTGATTGCAGGCCTAACGCCATGCTGAATAAGGTTTCACTGTTCATTGCTATAGGATCGCATACCCACTATGAATCACATAGAGCCCAATGATTGTTTGCGGCTATCTGCAACCTGCCGTCTCAACATGGCGTGTAGTATCTTGAAAATTGCTGCCGTTGTAATGGGAGAACTGTGGGAGTTTTTTTGAAGAGATGAAAAGACAGTGAATTCTGTTAGTAGCGGCGGGATGACGGCTTTCTCACGGGTTAGTTGCCGTTCGAGAATCTGGAGCGAATATCGCTTATGGGGCACTTCCAAAAGCCGGTATTCACTGCCGGCCTAGTCGTATCGGAATCGATGGCTTGGTTTACATCAGAATTGGGTGGCGGTTTTCAATCGGAATGGGTGGTTGATTTGGGCCGGGGTGCGCAAAAGTAGGTCTTTCGCCTTTCCTGTCGCGGGTCATTTATAATGCGGCATGTCTTTGATAATGCCAGCGTCTTAACATGATAGACACCCTTTATATCGAATCGGCCGTTGCGGAGCATGTTCGCGTGGCGGCGATACGACGGCGCTTCCCGCACGCGAGGGTTATAGAATGCGAACGCTACGGCGAGGTATTCAATCCCAAGGCGCAGAATTTCCGCATGCAAAAGCAAAGGCCGGCCTTGATTTTGGCGCACAAGCATCAAAAATTCGTATTGCCTGCACCGCCGGGCTACGGCATCGGCGGTTCGGATAACTATTATTTTTCGCACATGCTGAACTGCTTGTACGACTGCCGTTATTGTTTTTTGCAAGGCATGTATCAGTCGGCTAATTATGTATTGTTCGTGAATTACGAGGCTTTTCAGCAGCAGATACGCGATATTTGCCGGCAATCACCCGATCAGCCGGTGTACTTTTTCTCCGGCTACGATTGCGATAGTTTGGCGTTCGAGCCGGTGACCGGCTTTGCCGAGAGTTTTTTGCCGTTGTTTGCCGAATTACCGAATGCCTGGCTGGAATTGCGCACCAAGAGCACTCAAATCCGAGTTTTACGTCAGCGTGAGCCTTTGCCTAATTGTGTAGTTGCCTTCAGTCTGTCTCCGGAAACGGTGGCCGGCAAGGTGGAAGCCAAGGCGCCTGCGCTGGCAAAACGCATAGAAGCCGCCGCCAAGTTGCAGCGGCAGGGCTGGCCGATAGGCTTGCGCTTCGATCCCTTGATTTATCAACATGACTACCGCGAACAATATAGGGCATTGTTCGAGCAGGTGTTTTCTGTGATAAATGCAGTGACATTGCACTCCGTCAGCCTGGGTGTTTTCCGCCTGCCCGAGCATTTTTTCAAAAAAATCCATAGGCTTTATCCTGACGAAAGATTGTTCGCCAGCCCGCTGCAAAGTGCGTCCGGCAGGGTGTCTTATCGAAGCGATTTGGAGCAGGCCATGATGGCCGATTGCAGCGAACTGTTGCTGCAATACGTTTCGAAACAGCAATTTTTTCCATGCAGCTTATGAGCCGGACGGTACTGGTTACCGGGGCGAGCTCCGGCATAGGCCGGGCGATAGCCAGGCAATTATTGCAATTGGGCCATGTCGTGATCGGCACGTCACGCGATGGCCGCAAATTTGGGCACGCTCATCCGGCTTTTATCCCGATCGAACTGGATTTATCCCGCTTACAGACGATAGAGCCTGTCGCAAAGGGAATCCAACGGAACTTTCCCGAGCTGGATACGGTGATATTTGCAGCCGGCTACGGTCAATTCGGAGGTCTGGAGCAGTTTTCCTTTGCGCAGATAGAACGCTTGGTCACGGTGAATTTCACCGGTCAGGCGTTTTTGACCAAAGCCTTGCTGCCCATGCTGAAGCAAAAACCTCATAGCAATCTGATTTATATCGGCTCGGAAGCCGCGTTGAAAGGCAGTCGCAACGGCAGTATTTATTGCGCCAGTAAGTTTGCGCTACGCGGCTTTACCCAGGCCTTGCGCGACGAATGCGGCAAGAGCGGGGTTAGGGTCTCGCTGATCAATCCCGGCATGGTCGATACCGAGTTCTTCGAGGCGCTGAATTTTGCTCCGGGCCGTCGGCCGGAACAGGCTTTACAAGCCGAGGACGTGGCCGAAGCCGTAAGCTATATCCTGCAGGCCAATCCGCATGCAGTCATCGATGAAATCAACCTGAGTCCGGCCAGCAAGGTGGTCGAATTCAAGAAATAGCGCTGGGGACTCGTCGAACATGCTGTCCAAATTGATGGTGTACATCGCCTATTATTTGAATTCTTCGGACGGCTACAAAAAAGGCAAAAGCTTTTTTTACGACCTGCTGGAAAATCCTCACAGCCGCAAAAAGCGCATCTTCGATGCATCGATGATAGTGCTGATCGTGCTGAGCATCTTGTTGTTGATTTATGACATCGAGCATGAAGACAGTGTTATGGGGGGCTATTTCGAATTGGCGATATTGCTGGTTTTCATTTTGGAATATCTGCTGCGCGGCTGGATTTATTCCGACGCCTATAAAATTATTATCGAGGAATATGAAAAAGCCTTGTATTTGAATATTCCTTTCAAAATGACAGCGCTATTGAAAAGGGTGGTCGCCAAAGACCTCGAATATATCGCTTCTTATTTTGCGGTCATAGACTTGCTGGCGCTACTGCCCAGTTACCGGCCGTTGAGTATTCTGCGCGTATTCATCATCTTCCGGCTATTCAAGTTGTTTCGATATTCGACCAGCGCCAAATTGTTCGCCGACGTGCTGGCCAGCAAACGTTACGAGTTGCTGACGCTGTTGGTGTTTACCTGTTTCATGGTGTTCATCGCCAGCATATCCATTTATCTGTTCGAATATCAGGCCGATCGCAGCAATATCGCCAACTTGTTCGACGCCTTTTATTGGACCGTGGTGACGCTGGCCACGGTCGGTTATGGCGATATCGCTCCACAAACTACCGGCGGTCGCTGGGTGGCGATTTTTCTGATACTGGTCAGTCTCGGCATTCTGTCTTTCTTTACGTCTATCCTTATAGCCGCCTTTAGCGAGAAAATGCTGGCTATGCGCGATAGCCGAACCTATGCCGAGCTGGATCGCTATGCCAGCTTCATCATCATTTGCGGCTTCGGACGGGTCGGTCAGGAAATTGCCCGGCATTTGCAACGCCAGCGCCAGCAATTCATCGTGATAGACAAGGCGGAGCGCAATATTCTGCTGGCCAAACAGCTGGGTTATTTAGCGATACAAAACGATGCCAGCAAAAACGAGGTATTGATCAATGCCGGCATATGCCGCAAGGCCAGCGACATTTTATGCATCACCGGCGACGACGTGGTCAATGTCTATATCACGCTGACCAGTCGGCATTTGAATAAAAACATCAGGATCATTACGCGCGCCAACCGCCATGAAAACGTCAGCAAGCTTTATCAAGCCGGTGCCGACAATGTCATTTTGCCTTTCGAAGTTGCGGGCATGTTGGCGGCCGAGTTTTTGGGGCAGCCGGTCGCATTCGAAGCGATTTCCGGTATCTTGCAAGAACAGCGGGATATTGCGATGGAAACGGTGTTGGTCGCGGAAAATTCACCGTTGGATAGGCGGCAAGTCGGCCAATTGGATTTGCGACTGCGGAAGCTGACGTTACTGGGTGTGATCAGCGCCAATACCCTGCATTTGAAACACAAAAACAAATACAAAGTTAAACATCGGCATTTTTATTTCAACCCGGAACAACACTTTGTCCTGCAACAAGGCGATATGCTGGTTGTATTGGGGCGAAAGTACGGCATCGAGCATTTTCGCAGTCAGATGGAACAACCGCGTTTGTTGCCCAAGGTCAGAACATGAAAAATATTGCAATCTTCGGCTATAACCGTTTGTCCTACGAAGCCATCAATCGTATCGATACGGAAAGCCATAGGATCATGGTGTTCGATTACAAGCCGGCGAATATCGAGTTGGCGCTGGAAAAAGGCATCAACGCGTCGATGACGGAGTTTCGTAGCGACGAGGATTTAAAAGCCATAGGCATAGGCAGTACGGTCGACACCTTGTTTTGTTGTTTGGATGAAGATTCGGAAAACGTTTTTTTAACCCTGTCGGCCAGGGCGCTGGATAAGAACCTGCAAATCATAGCGATCATCGAAAACCCGGAGGCCGCGGAAAAATTATTGGCGGCCGGTGCTAATAAAATCATCGATCCTTACCAGATTTGCGGGCGTAAAATTCACGATATGTTGAAACGGCCCGACATCACGGATCTGTTCGATCATACGGTCTTCGGCAGAAACGATTTGAATCTGGCTGAAGTGGTCGTGCCGGAACACAGTTTTTTGCACGATGTCCATGTCAGCCAGTTGGAACTCAGCACGCATTACAATCTGGTTTTGGTCGGCATTATCAACAAGCAAATCAGCGATCAGATGCACTTCGTCGCGGAGGAAGCCGATAGACGGCTCAATCCCGGCGATATTTTGGTCATTTTAGGCCCCTCTCGGGAAATAAGAGCATTCAAAAAGGATGTAAACGATGAATTTTGCAATATTTAGTCCGCGGCTTTGGTTTTTTTTAGGTTTCCTCGGCTGCTGTTCGATGTTGGCTTTCGGCGCTTATCTGCAATTCGTTCTGGAATTGGAGCCTTGCCCCTTATGTATTTCCCAGCGGCTGGCCATCATGGCGACCGGTATAGTGTTTTTGCTGGCGGCGATTCATAACCAAGCGCATAAAGCGTATGCGATAGCCGGAGCCGTTTCCGCGTTGATCGGGGCTAGCGTGTCCGCTCGCCATGTCTGGTTACAGCATTTACCGCCCGAAGAAGTACCGGAATGCAGTCCGGGTCTGGAATACGTGTTTCAGAACTTTCCGCTGGCCGATACGATTAAGTTGATGTTGAGCGGCACCGGTGAATGTGCCGAGGTGGAGGGAGCGTTTTTAGGTTTGGCTTTACCTGCCTGGACATTGATCGCATTCTTGCTGTTGGCGGCCTTCAGCTTGGCGACGATTTGGATTAAGAAATGGCATGAATCCCGAGTTTGAGCGGACTTGGATTGCGGCGATTTTCCCGATGCAAAGACGGCGAGGCTAGCTGTAGAAGAATATAGTTATGCACAAATTTGGTCTTAGACTCGCCGCAAACGCTTATTCCGGGTCATTCGACCATTTCTTAGTGCTGGTGTTTGTAACTTATTGAATATAAATAAATAATTGTTGTGATTGAAAACTGGGCAATTTAACAAATCTGTAATAAAAACCGATACTAAGCAGGCTTGTTCGAACTTAATCCACAAAGTTATCCACAGCTTTTGTGGGTAACTTGGATTCCCTCAATAGCCATAAGCATTTATGACTCTAATATCAAAAATACCTCACCAAGTATGGCTAACTGCTCTTCCATCCCGAAGCGAATTTTACAAATAGCCATTCCCGTCCCACTGAACCGTTTGTTCGATTATTGGCCGCCTCAAAACATCGATGTCGAAACAATCCGGCCGGGTGTTAGGGTTTTAGTGCCTTTCGGCAAGAGTGCCAAAATCGGGATCGTGATGGCCACCGCCGCCACAGGCGACAGCAGCGTCGATATCAAGCGGCTGAAACCAGCCGAAAGTATTCTCGATATTGAACCTTTGTTATCGGCTTTGGACATGCAGTTGCTGCAGTGGGCCAGCCGCTATTACCACCATCCTATAGGCGAGGTGATGGCAACGGCTTTTCCTACTGCCTTGCGGCAGGGCAAAGCGGCGCAATTGCGTCTTGAAAACTGCTATAGCCTGACGGCACAGGGGAGGGAGATCGCCGTCGAGCAGCTCAAGCGTTCACCTAAGCAACAATCCCTGCTGTCGTTTTTTCGAAGTCGGACAAACCCGATTGCGGAGCGCGAACTGGCCGAATATAAGCCGGCATTGAAAGCCTTGTTGGAAAAAGGCTTGGTGCAAAAGCAACAGGAGACGGCGATCACCGACGTATCGCCGGTATTGCAGCCGGCATTAGTCGCCAATTCCGAGCAGCAACAGGCCATTGCCGCGGTAGTCGCGGATTTGGGGCGATTTTCGGTTTAGTTGTTACAGGGTGTTACAGGTAGCGGCAAAACCGAAGTCTACATGCAGATCATCGCGGATGCGTTGGAACACGGCTTGCAGGTATTGGTGTTATTGCCGGAAATCACGCTGACGCCGCAATTGGAACAGCGCTTTCGCCGCCGCTTCGGTGTGCCTATCGTCAGTTTTCATTCCAAACTCAACGACAGCCAACGCCAGCAAGCTTGGTTGAGCATGCAACAAGGTCGGGCGGCTATCATGCTCGGCACGCGTTCGGCCTTATTTACGCCGATGCCGCGCCCCGGTTTGATCATCCTGGACGAAGAGCATGATAGCTCGTTCAAACAACAGGAGGGTTTTCGTTTTTCCGCTCGGGATGTGGCCATCGCCCGCGCCAAGATGTTGAATATTCCAGTTTTGTTGGGTACGGCGACGCCTTCTCTGGAAAGCCTGTTCAACGTCGATAGAAAGAGATATCGTTTGCTGCCATTGTCGGCGCGGGCAGGCAATGCGATAGAGCCGGTATTTCAGTTATTGGACATTCGTAACAAGGCCATGCATGCAGGGTTGTCCGAGCCTTTGATTGGCCTGATACGCGCGACGCTGGAGCAAGGCCACCAGGTTTTGCTGTTTTTGAACCGTCGGGGGTTTGCGCCTGTACTGATTTGCCACGGCTGCGGCTGGGTGTCGCGTTGCATACGCTGCGACGCCAATATGGTGATACATGTCGGCGAACGCCGTTTACGTTGCCACCACTGCGGTTTCGAACAAAATCTGATTAGCCAATGTCCGGCTTGCAGTACCGGGGAACTCCAGACTTTGGGCTTGGGTACCGAACGCATAGAGCATACCTTGGCCGAATTGTTTCCAGACAAGCATCTGATTCGATTGGATAAGGATACGACCCAGCGCAAAGGCTCATTGGAAAGTTATCTTGAGCAAATCCATAGCGGCCATGCCGATATCATCCTGGGCACGCAAATGCTGGCCAAAGGCCATCATTTTCCCGACGTGACGCTGGTAGCGATCTTGGACATAGACAGTGGCTTGTTCAGCGTCGATTTTCACGCCGGCGAAAAGCTGGCGCAAATGATAGTGCAAGTGGCAGGCCGCGCGGGCCGCGCCGAAAAGCCGGGGCGGGTCGTGCTGCAAACCCGGCAGCCGCAACATCCTTTGTTGACCACATTGATAAATCAAGGCTATCAGGCCTACGCCGAAATTGCGTTGCGGGAACGCAAACAGGCCGGTTTACCGCCCTTTAGTCATCAAGCCCTATTCAGAGTGCATGCCGAAAATGCCCAAGCACCGCAGCAATTTCTGCAAGCCGCATGCGACGTGATCCGTCTATTCGACGATGGCAAAACCCAAATACTAGGCCCGGTACCGGCTCCCATGACTCGCCGAGCCGGCCAATTCCGCTTTCAGTTGTTGCTGCAAAGCCGTGACAGAAAAAACTTACACCGCCTGCTCGACTCCGTGCTGCCGAGCATCGCGGAACTGAAGGATGCCAAAAAGGTGCGTTGGTCTTTGGATGTCGATCCGGTCGACTTGTATTGATAAGCACAAGTCCGGCTAAATATTCCGGTTTTTATGGGATAATCCGCCGCTTTTGCAGGGTCTTCCTGCGGCTATAATCATAATAATATAGAGGGTATTGCAATGTGTTGGAGTGGTGAGGCGTCCGGCGTTTTAGCGGCCGCAGGTTTGACGACCGCAGTCTATGTGGCTTACAAAGGGGAATCCAAAGAACTATGGTTGCCGTTGACCTATTTTGCTTTGATGGAGTTGTTGCAGGCAGCGACCTATGTGTATATCGATCTTTGCGACAATCCGAATAATCAGGTGTTGACGCTATTGGGTTATCTGCATATTGCCTTTCAGCCTTTCTTCGTCAACATGGTGGCGATGTATTTCATACCGGAAAGCGTCAAGCTGAAAATCCGCACGACCGTTTACACCTTGTGCGCAATCAGTTCACTGGCGATGTTGATCAAGATGTTTCCGTTTGCTTGGGCTGGCGATTGCGTGCCTGGCGTGGAAGGCTTTTGCGGTGCGCAGACCTGTTCGGTTTCCGGTGCTTGGCATATTGCCTGGCAAATGCCGCTAAACGGTTTGATGTCGCAGCCGGTCGAATGGCTGTTGGGCTTCAACTGGGGCTTGCATGCCTTCGCCTACATTCTGGCGGCGTTTTATCTGCCTATCATTTACGGATCGTGGCGTTTCGTTGGTTTTCATTATTTGATCGGGCCCTGGATCTCAGATATCACCACCGACGACCCTAACGAGTATTGCGCCGGTTGGTGTTTGTTCTCGATTGCCTTGTGCGTATCGGTCATCAAAACCCCGATCAGAAAATATCTGCACGTTAAAAAATGGCCCTTTTATCACCGCGAAGTGGGAG
>JAQTYP010000129.1 GCA_028688235.1 Methylomonas sp. | reverse complement strand
TTGGAACGACAGACTCGCCTTTGTGCTGGACGAAAACCTGCTGGTCAAACGCCTGAAGTTTCTGGATTTAATTCAGGAACAAGCCGCCGACATCGAGGCAAGCGACGAAGTCGAACAGTTCGATGCCGATTTCTCGATAATGACAGCGGAACTTACACAATTTTTCCCCCGTCTGATTGAATTATTTAATGCCGAGAATAACGCCTGATGAAACGCAAATTGTTAACCAGCCTGCTAGTACTAGCCACATCCACGGCATCGGCATTGACGCTGCCGCCGCCGCAACGTCCTGGTGACAGCATCATCGGCGATCCTCCTTATCAAGCAAAATATGTTGCCGCCAAGTACGAAGACACGTTGATCGACATTGCCGTCGAACATCATCTCGGCCAAGACGAAATCGTTCTGGCCAACCCCAAGGTTGACCGCTGGCTACCCGGTGCCGGCACTCCCGTTAGAATTCCCACCAGCTTCATTCTGCCCAACGCACCCCGTCAGGGCGTGGTGGTCAATTTGCCGGAAATGCGCATCTATTATTTCCCCAACGCTAGCCAGGTCGTCACCTATGCAATAGGCATCGGCAGAGAAAATAACTGGAAGACCCCACAAGGTAAAACCCGTATCGCCGGCAAAATCAAAAACCCGTCCTGGACCCCGCCGCCGTCGATCATTGCCGAACATTTGGCCGACGGAGATGAACTGGAACCCTATTATCCGCCCGGACCGGATAATCCCTTGGGCCTGTTTGCCTTCCGCCTGGGCCTACCGGGTTACTTGATTCACGGCACCCAAAAAACCAACGGCATAGGCATGCGGGTCAGCCATGGCTGCATGCGAATGTATCCGGCCGATATCGAACAATTCTTTCCGACCGTCAATGTCGGCACGTCGGTCAATATCGTCAATCAATCGATTAAAGTGGGCTGGTATCATGACACGCTTTACCTGGAAGCCTACCCGGAACTCGAAGAAACGCCGGCGACATTCGAACAACGCCTGCATAAGACCCTGGACTTGATCCAACAGGCCAACGGCGGCCAGATGCCGGTCATCAAAGGTTCCATTCTTAAAATGGCTTTGGAAAATCCATCCGGATTGCCGATTGCGATTTACGAACGTCCTACGCAAAATACCCTGCAAACCACGCAAAATTAAAGCGCTGCTGTGTCTGTCCCATTGGAATTCCGTCAAAAACGAGATCGGGACAGAGGAGGACTTAGAATTCCGCTAAAATTAACCTCCCGAAATGATTTTTCCCGCCAAACCATTCGTGCCGAGCCCAGGCTAAGCATGAACGGTTTGGCGCGGTCACCCGCCTTCGATCCCTTATAAGACAATGCAATCTTCGGTCGCTACAACGGATAGTGGAAGAATGGGTAATGAAGTCAGCTCTCTTGTGTTGGTTGGCCAGCTCTTGAATGCGATCGTAATCGGCATTGAGGCTTAAGCGCAGCACGCCCAACACCAGTATTTTCCACTGATCCATGCCCGGCCGCCCGGTTTGGTTGCTCGCCTTGCCTTTGCCATCGGCACGGTCAGGCATCATCTCTTCCAGAAGGGCAAATACCCGCTGCCGCAAGTTGATTTCGGTATAAATGTATTGCAACCCACGCAGTAATTAGGGGATGTCATCGCGGGATTTGGGGTCGAGGACGATGGCGGCAATATCGGTTTCCCCGAGTTTGAGTTGTGGTTGAATGACGGTGCGCATACGATTTCGGCGAACGAAGATTTTGTCTTTTGGGCGTTTACAGGCCGATATTCGCCCGAAATAGGGCAAAACCGGTGCCTGGACAACACATCTTCGTGCCGCAAAATAATTATAACATATTGATAGATATGGATTTAATCGGTTTCCGCTCAGGCACTAGGTACGGATTTATCCTCGATCTGATTTTCACCTCTTGATTCGCTCATAAACGGATGACTATCCGAAATCGTTAGGTCGGCCGCCGCCCTTTTCGAAATACCGCCATAACGGCTATGACTCATGCGTCCTCGGCATTTCTGGCTACACTTAGCCTCACATCCAAACCGGAGCAGCCTTATGACGTCTCTTCGCAGCCTGTTTCTTTTGTTGGCGCTGACGACCGGAATTTATCCGGCCCAAGCTTTCGATCAGCAAAACATCCCCGACTTGTTAAAACCCTGGGTCAATTGGGTCATGGCCGACAATCCGGAATACCAGTGTCCTTTTTTTTACGGCGATTTTCAGCAAAAACGTTGCAGTTGGGCCGGAACACTGAACCTGGATTTGGAACCGAAACAAGGCCGCTTCGAGGGCACATGGACATTGCATCAGCAGGATTGGATAGAATTACCGGGCGATGACCGCTCATGGCCGCAACAAGTCATGATCAACCAGAAGCCGGCAATCGTCGTCGAGCGTCAAGGCAAGCCGGCCATCCAGCTGCCGGCCGGCCATTATCGAGTCACCGGTTTTTTTTACTGGGACAAACTTCCCGAGAGCCTGGCTCTTACAGAATACATAGGCCTGATCCGACTCAGTGTGGACGGTAAAAGCATAGCCTATCCGCATATCGACCAGGGCGCACTGTGGCTGACATCTCCGGATACCGCGCAAGAGGAGGCCGAGCAAGACAGCCTGGATTTGCAAGTATTTCGGCAAGTGAAGGACGACAACCCCTTGCAGGTGATTACCCGCCTCGAATTCTACGTGTCCGGCAAGGCCAGAGAGCTTAACTTTCTCCACGCCTTGTTGCCGCAATTCATTCCGGTCAGGCTGGATAGCGCGTTGCCTGCCCGTATCGAATCCGACGGCCGCCTGTTGGTGCAAGTGCGCGCGGGACACTGGACCATAGACGTCGCCGCCCGTCACCCGAAGTCTCTGACGCAACTGGATTTCGCCGTCCAGGACGCCGACTGGCCCAAATCCGAGCTTTGGGCGTTTCAAGCCATGCCAGGCCTGCGTCTGGTCGAAATCGACAGCCTACCGGCCGTAGACGCCAGCCAAACCAATATGCCGCCCGAATGGCGACATCTGCCGGCTTACCAGATCAAACCAGGTCAAAACATGCACTTCAAATTGATTCGTCGAGGGGATCCCGAGCCCGCCCCCAATCAATTACGCCTGACCCGCAAACTGTGGTTGGATTTCGACGGCAAGGGCTATACCGTCAGCGACAAAATAGACGGCAAAATGAGCCGCGACTGGCGCTTGAATGCCCTCGAGGAGACTCGATTGGGACAAGTTTTACTGAACGGGCAAAACCAGTTGATCACGGACTTCGCCGCCCGACAAGGCGTCGAAGTCCGCCGCGGGAGCCTGCAAATACAAGCCGACAGCCGTATTGAGAACGACATAAGCCTGCTGAATGCCGTCGGCTGGCAACAATCTTTCCGGCAAGTGGATGCCGAACTGAACATTCCGCCCGGTTGGCGCTTGCTGGCTGTCAATGGCGTCGATAACGCCCCTGATAGTTGGTTGACACACTGGACCTTGCTGGACTTGTTCCTGGTTTTGATCTCGGCGCTGGCCGTCAGCCGCCTATGGTGCTGGCAATGGGGGCTTTTAGCTTTGTTCAGCCTGATGCTGTTTTGGCACGAGTCCGATGCGCCGCGCTGGATCTGGTTGCACACGCTGGCTGCATTGGCCTTATTGAGAGTAGTGCCGGAAAGTCGTTTCTCGAGCTGGATCAAGACCTATCGCAATCTATGTTGGCTGGCGTTGATCGTAATCGTCGTGCCGTTTATGGTGGATCAAATCCGCATAGGCCTTTACCCGCAACTGGAAAGATCGTGGCAAACCATTATGCCGGCGCCGTATGCCACCGATCTGCTGGTAGAAGAGCAAAAAGCCCTGCCTATGCAGGCCATGCAGATGGCCGAATCTGCCGCTCCGAAGGCGCCGGCGTTATTCAAAAAATCCAGGGGAATTTCTTCAGCCGGCGGCGTTGCCAGTTCGGCAGTCAATTTCGACCGCATCGATCCGGAAGCCAACCTGCAAACAGGGCCCGGTCTGCCGCAATGGCATTGGCACAGTGTGCAACTGTCCTGGAATGGCAGCGTCGACGACAAACAACAAATCCGGCTCTGGTTTCTTTCTCCACCTTGGTCGATGCTGATGCATATCCTGATTGCCCTGCTGTCGGCGGTGATGACGTCGCAGATGCTGGGCATCATCACTCAGCCCTGGCGGCTCTCGTGGCCTAAATTGAGCGTTTGGCTGTTGTTACCGCTATTGATCATGCCCAATAAGGACGGCTATGCCGACATTCCCGACCCGAAGCTGCTGGAGCAATTGAAAAACCGCATGCTGGAAGAGCCCCAATGCCTGCCGGCCTGCGCACAAATCCCGGCTATGAACCTGGAGATAACACCCGACACCATGACCATAGAGCTGCAAATTCATGTGCAACGGGCGCTGGCCGTGCCACTGCCCGCTCGGCTCGGGCAATGGTTTCCCGAACAGGTAGGCGTCGACGGCGACGATGCTCATGCCTTGATCCGCCAAGACGACGGCTCGTTATGGCTGGGATTGACGGAAGGTGTTCATAAGGTCGTGATGCGGGGAATACATCTTCCGCAGAACAAGTTCGTGCTGCCCCTGCCTCTGAACCCTCAGCACGCCAGCGTCGGCAGGGACGGTTGGCGGGTGGACGGGGTCTACGAAAACGGCAAAACCGAATGACAACTGGAATTCAACCGCTTGTCTGCAGGCGTAGGCGGCCCATCACAAACCCTGAGCCAAACCGCGCTGCCGGCCTTCGTCCAAATCGAACGCACCTTGCATCTGGGTCTGGACTGGCGCACCACCACCCGCGTCGTACGCCTGACCGGCTCGGACAGTCCCGTCATCCTCGAATTGCCGTTGTTGCCCGGCGAAGCGGTAACCACCGCCGGCATTCGCATCAAGGACGGCAAGGTCTTGGTGAACATGCCGTCCGGCCAGCAAAACCTGGAATGGCAAGCCATGTTGGAAAAAACCGATACATTGGAATTACGCGCCGCCGACAGCCATCAATGGAGCGAACTTTGGCGGGCCGATACCAGTCCGATCTGGCATATGCAAACCTCCGGCATCGCTGTCGTTCATCATCAGGATGAGCAAGGCTCCTGGCTGCCGGAATGGCGCCCTTGGCCTGGTGAAACGGTGACATTAACGATCAGCCGCCCGCAAGCCGTACCCGGCCCCACCTTGACCATCGATAAAAGCCAACTCAAGCTGCAGCCGGGCAAACGCAGCCTGAATGCCGATCTGACGTTGAATTTGCGCAGTTCCAAAGGCGGACAACATACGCTGTTGCTACCCCCGAATGCGGTCTTGCAAAACGTCAGCATAGACGGAATCGCTCAACCCATACGGCAAAAAGCCGAGGCGGTAACCTTGCCGATTCATCCAGGCAACCAGGAAATAATCTTGAACTGGCAATCGACCGAAGATCAGGCCATGATAATGACCACTCCCAGCGTCAATCTCGGCACAGCCAGTGTCAACAGCCATATTCAAGCTGTTTTGGGCGAAGACCGTTGGGTATTGTTCACGTTCGGCCCCAAATTCGGACCGGCTTCGTTGATCTGGGGCCTGTTGATCGTTTTGGCCGTCGTTGCCGCCGGCCTGGGCCGTGTGCCGTTGACACCGCTCAAGTCATGGCAGTGGTTTGGACTGTTGGTAGGCTTGAGTCAACTGCCTATTGCGGCGGCCGTCTTGGTGGTATCTTGGTTGTTTGCACTGGGCCTGAGAGCCCGTAACAGTCCCGCCGGCCGCCTTAGCTTCAATCTGACTCAAATAGGCCTGGCTTTGTTGACGCTAGTCGCCTTGCTACTGCTAACCGCGGCGGTACACCAGGGCTTGCTGGGTATGCCTGACATGCAGATCAGTGGCAACCAGTCCTCCGCAACGAATCTTAACTGGTATCAGGATCACGCCGAGCCGGAGTTACCCAAAGCCCTAGTGGTATCCGCGCCGATGACGGTCTATCGTTTGTTGATGCTGGCTTGGTCGCTGTGGATGGCGATTTCCCTGTTGAACTGGTTACGCTGGGGTTGGAGCTGTTTTGCCGGCGGGGAATTATGGCGAAAAAAAGCGGTTCAGGTAAAAAACGAAGCCCCGTGATACGACTTTAACCCGGATCGCCGGCACGATCCGGTATTAAATGCCCTTATGTTTTTCCTCGACCATCTCGTCGATATAACGCATGACCAGACCGCTGGCCTCTTCCGAGAGCTGCATTTGCTTGATGATTTCATCGAGTTTACGCGGGTCTTCCGGCCAGTCTTCGCGGCTTATGGCATAGGCGGCCTGGGTCGTGAGGTGAACCTCTTGATGCGGAAAATCCAGATTGCTGTAGGCTTTCGTCGTCCGGAATTTTTCGTAGCCCAGGCCTTCGTAATACCATTTCCCCAGGCGGCAATTGTGATTGTCGACCTTGATCGCTTGATGTTGCGGACAATCTTTGCTGTTTTCGATCGCGATATAGCCGTTTTGTTTGTAGACGATATGGTCCAGCTTGGTCAACAAGCCGAACGATTTGTCCTTGGCGTAGGCGATATAACCGACGGAAGCTTTGGCCGATTCGGATAAACCCGAAAATTGGTGCCTGAACGAACTGACCTGCTCCATGACTTCCTGGGATAGCACCGCCGAACTCGCTGCCTCGTGGTGCATTTGCTCCACGCGCTTGTTGAAAGCTTTCAGCGTCTTGGATACCTCCAGCGCCGCCTCCTTGGTGTGTTCCGATAGGTTTTTCACCTCGTCGGCGACGACGGCGAAACCGCGGCCGTGTTCGCCGGCTCTGGCCGCTTCTATCGACGCATTCAAGGCCAGCAAATTGGTCTGATCGGCGATACCGGTGATCATGGATAATGACTCGGTGATCTTCTTGCTGTCGTTGATCAACGCGGTGATCACATCGGATACCGAATGCACGGTGTCGTTGATGTTATTCAACGAAGCGCTGATTTTTTCGACGGCATGCAAACTGGTGTCGGCATTTTGCCCGGTTTCTGCCGTGATGTTTTCAACCTTTTGCAACTGCTCGGTGATGTTGATCAAGTCGTTCTGGCTGGTTTTCAGATTGCCCGATAAATTGGCGGTATTCAAGGCGTGCAAGCCGGCCGACAAACGCCGCCTGACCATCAGCTTTTCGTTTTCGTTCATGTGCCGTAGCGCGGTATTCATGTTATTGGCCGATTGCTTCAACAAACCGGGCAGGCCATCGGCTAAGGCGTAGCGATCCGTATTACCCTTGGCTGCCTGACTAAAGCAGGTGTTGATTTCCTTGAAATAGGATTCCATGATGTCGAGCGTTTCGTTCAATTCCCAGGCCACTTTACCGACCTCGCCCAAGCCGCGAGTACCGGTGATTCTATGGTACAACTCACCCTGATTGGTACAAACCAGAACATGCTCCATACGCTCTAACGCTTCCAGATTCTGCTGGGCGATCTTCCAAACATAAAATGCAAGCAGCGGCAACGGCAGAGCCAACAACACCAGCCACCACGAAAAGGCCGCGACAACCAGCCCATAAGCCGACTGCGTGAAAGAGAACAGAACCATACCGACAACCGCGTAATTAATCCGTGTCCTTATAAACGGGATATTCGCGCTAACTCTACTCATTTTTATGCTCCCTCGGGCTTATAGAGGCTCAACACCAGATTGTTATAATTTTTTGCACCGGTATGGTTGACTACGTCGAACAAATATTCGAGTGATTTATCCGGCGCTTCTTTGGCGGAACAACGATTTTCAATTGCCAGCATTTCCTTATAAATAGGCGAGAGAACTTCGATCGCGGATCGAGGTGGATGGCGTCTTACCGAATAATAGCCCTGCAATTGGCCGTCCTTATCGTAGTCCGGCGTGATATTGGCGAACACCCAGTAATAGGCTCCGTCCGCGCACAGGTTTTTGGCAAATCCGAAAAACTCCTCCCCTGCTTTCAACGTATTCCACATAAAGCGAAACACACCGCGCGGCATGTCGGGATGCCTGATGATATTGTGCTGCACGCCGAGCAACTCGTGCTCCGGATAGCCTGCAATTTCCATAAAAATGCGATTGGCATAGGTGATCCGCCCCGATGCATCGGTTTTCGAAACAATAAAGTCTTCCTCGCCCAATTTTTTTTCCAGGTTGCTCGGCGTAATCGCAGGTTTCATTGGTGCACACCTTGTATAAAATCCGCCCGGTTCACAGGCTCTTAAAATTTCACGAATAAAACATTTTACGGCACAGGCCGCACAAACTTGAATCGACAACAGCGTCCTGATTCCCCGACAAGGCGATTTTACGTTGCCGAAATTTGGATACGCGCTTTCTCGAAAATCAGTTAAATCGCATAAAAAACAGGCGATCCTTAATCGACAAGGATCGCCTGTTTGCCAAGCAAACTAGGACTGCTTAGGATATGGTTACAAATAACTTCCCTGTTTCGGATTACAAGGATTTTCCCGTTCGTCCTGAGCGCAGTCGAA
>JAQTYP010000128.1 GCA_028688235.1 Methylomonas sp. | reverse complement strand
AAAATCACGCTTCGAATCAATCGTTTCTATAGACAATGGAAGGTGTGCCATGACCAAGCCCGTAACCCCTTTGCTTGCAGACGATATTTTGATCGAATTGCTCGATCATCCGGGGAGGCCGTTCGTCTTGATCGAACGCAAATATTCGCCTTACGGCTGGGCCATCCCAGGTGGTTTCGTCGATGTCGGTGAAACGGTCGAGCATGCCGCGATTCGGGAAGCCAAGGAGGAAACCGGCCTGGATGTGACCTTGACCGTCTTGCTTGGGATTTATTCCAATCCAAGTCGCGACCCGCGCAACCACACGGCGACGGCGGTTTACGCCTGCCAGGCTCACGGAACGCCGCTGGCGGCAGACGACGCCAAAAACTGCGGCTTGTTCACCTTCGACAATTTGCCAGAGCAACTGGCTTTCGATCACGCCATGGTGCTGGCGGATTACAAACGTTATCTGGAAAGCGGATTGGTGGCTCCGGTGAGAATTGAGTAGAATGGCTTGCCAAAACCAGGATAAGTCAGGCCGGGTTCTAGCGATGTTCACGAACAATCGGGTCTTCGTCCGTTGCAGGAAATGAACCACCGGGTTTAGCCGGTGATGGTTTTGATCAATAAGGGGTTACCGACATGCATTTAGGAATGCGGGGCAAGGACTTAAAGGCGGCGATAGATGTGGCGCGTAAGTTCGGTGTGATTATTCTGATCAGGCATACCAACGAATCTTCGTTGCGATATATCGGGAAAAGCGGTTTTTATCCTAAACCGGCCGCAATCAAAGCCAAAACGGCCGATCAAAATCCGCCGGCGACAGGCGTGCAGGCCAACGGCCAGAAGAAAGTGCGAAACTACGACATCGCCGGTCTAGTCGTTCATCCCGGCTTGCAGCCAAAAGCCTACAAGCCGGAAAAGGCCGGAAAAGCCATGGATTGCTGGAAACATACGATGGAAATCTTGGCGCCGGGGCTGGTCGAACAACGCGTCGATTCGAACATGCCGGATACCTGGAGCCTATGGGGCATAGAAAGGCGTGGCGTCCATGCGCCAAGATGGCAATGGCGGATCGATATAGACCCTCAGTCGGCGTATTTTGGCTGTTTGCAGCTCAAATCCGCCGATTTGCCCTGGTCTTATATTCATGGAGACTACGATTTAAAAGACGTCATCGTAATGGGACACGAAACGGACAACAAACGCCTGGAAGGGCTAATCGATGGCGTTCCCAATTTCGAGCCTTTACTAAAAGGCGTGCGATTCGAGGATATTCAAAAGGAACTTAATTTCAAAATGGGCGCCGATATGATACAGCATGGTTCCGAAGCCCAGTTTGCTTGGCATGGAGACGAGCCTATCACCGTCGCTTATCCGGATAAACCGGAATGGCGGCATGAGATATTGCTGTCCGCGGAAACGGTACAAAGTTGGTATGTCAACATCAATCGGGAAGTCCTGGGAAAACAAGGCCGTGACTGGCTGAGGGACAGTTCTCGCGCCTTTCACTACGGTCCGCACGGTATGTTTAAACCCGGTTGTTTGCCGGGCAAAACCTGGGACAAGTGATCCTTGGGTTATTTGCAATACCCGTTTTTCGTTTTGGAGGAGTAAATGGCAAAGATCATATTGACTGGCAGCGTCGGTCGTGGCGGCGTTAATGCCGAACGTGACGTTAAAGCCGTGCAAGCAAAATTGAATGAAATCGAGGCGATTTGCCGAGAGGTGACGCCGGTCTGCGACGACGAAATGGTCGATTCCATCATGCGGTTTCAGCGAACTTTTCTGGTCAAGCCGGATGGACTGATCAATGTCCAGGGTATGACCATTACTCTGTTGAATAATTGGTCCATCAAGTCGGTCAGTGCCGGCGTCGATCTGCGTGGCAATTTGCAGAAAGCCTGGGATCTGGTTAACCCGTTGCTGCCCGCTGGCAGTTATTGCTCCAGCGGTTATAGAAGCGCCGAAGACCAACGCCGGATATTGCATAAATTTTTTTCCAACACCTACAAGGCGCAGATCGTCGCAAAATACGGCGCCAAGGAATGGCAGGATGCTTGGGATAACAAAACCACCAAGGAAGCACGTATTCTGGAGATGGTCCGAGGCGTCGGCCAAGCCATCGCGACGCCGGGGAAAAGCATGCATCAGCAAGGTAAGGCGGTCGATATCGGCGGGCCGGACGACGACCAGCAGGTAAAAATCGTCAAAATGGTGGCAAAAGCCAATCCTGCTCTATTGAGTGGCGTGGTGATCAAAGAACGTAACGGTTGTGTGCATTTCGAAATCCGATGAAAAAATTACTATTGTTGTTTTTGTTTAATAGTGTGGTGCCGGTTTCGGCATCGACGCCGGAGATTGGGGGTGTGGATTATTTTCCGTTAGCGGTCGGTAACCAATGGCGCTATGACTGCTCTGTGGAAGGCAATAAGGTTTTCGAAAAAGAACTCAAAATCTTGAAAAAGGTGAAAGTTGCAGGCAAGCCGGGATATGAGGCCAGTTATATCGTTAATGGCAGCCTGGCCAAACTCTATTTTTGGGAAGACACCAATCGCGTCGTCCATCGCAGTTATACCATTGCCGGCGAACTGGACGAAATGGTTGTTTCTCGTGCTGCAAAAATCGGAGACGACCTGGGGGAGTTGCATATCAGACGGGAGGTCATGCAGTCCAGTATTGCCACCGGTAACGTCAACACTTTAGTGGTCGAAAATTTCGATCCAGAATCACCGCAGTTATCCGCTCAAACACGCCATGAATGGCGGGGTTTATTTTACGCGAATAAGATAGGCTTGGTCGTCGAGGCCGATGGTCTGGGTGGGGATTGCGTCCTGAAGCGCTATTCGCTTGTCGAGTCTAAATAATCGATTTCGATCTGGAAGAGCTGTAGCCGCATCTTGTTGCCGTTGATTTTGCCGTTCTGGGCATAGGCGATTTTTTCATCTACACTTTCAAGCCGTTGCTGCTAAGGGCTTCTCGTTTAAAACGGGACAAAGAGGGAGGCTTAACCGTTCGTCCTGAGCTTGTCGAAGGGCGAGCGGTTAAGCCATTCATGGTTCGACTTTTCTCACCACGAACGGCTTAACCTCTGACTGTCCCGGCTTAAGTTGGTAGCCCTGCTAAGGTTCGAGTTGCGGTGCGCGCGAATCGAGGCTTGCCGTAAAGGGCGGGCCGGGTTGGAAGAATTTAAGCGCCGTTTGCGACAAGGATAATAGTCCGATATTTCCGCCGGAAACCATAACATTGTGAGATTACTGCAAAAATTACTGAAAAAACGGACCCATTCTCCCGGTATCGTCGCGATCAGTTTTCTGGCTAATGGTTTCGCCGTTGCCGAGATGCGCTACAGCGAACATAATCGACCCAATCTGCATTATTGCGAATTCGTTGCCAGTAGCGAACGGCAGTTTTTGCCTAAGCTGGAGGCGCTGGTCAAAAACCGCAATCTCGAAGATTACGACTGTCATATTCTGCTGACGCCCGATCAATACCGTTCTATGACGATAGAAATGCCGGCTTTAAGCGGCGAAGAAATCAAGCAGGCCGTGCGCTGGCGCATTGGCGATTTGTTGGATTATCCGGTAGAGCAGGCGATCATCGATTTTTATCCCCTACCTCAGTCCAATCGGGCCAATAGTACGCCTATGCTGGAGGTCGTCGCCTGCGCCGATCACGTCGCCTCGCGCTTGATTCAACTGTGCGAGCAAGCCGGGTTGAACGTCAAGGTGATAGACGTGCAGGAGACGGCGTTGCGTAATCTCGCGACCTTGTTGCGCGAGAACGAGCAGGGCATTGCCTTGTTGCATCTGCAAAAAGACAGCGGGCGCATCGTCATTCAGAAACAGGGATCGCTGTACCTTTCCCGCAAAATCGGCGTGGGCTATGCGCAATTGGCAGGGGACGATCCTCACCCGGATCAGGCCGAGCATTACACCGAACAAAACGCCGTGGCACTGGAAATTCAGCGCTCCCTCGACTTCGTCGAAAACGTGTTCGACATTCCACCAATAAGCGGACTGGCCGTGGTACTGCTGCCGGTCGATACCCAGCAGGTCGTCAATTTTCTCAGTATCCATCACGGCATTACCGCGCGTGCGCTGGATTTGTCGGCCATCGTACACTGCGACAGCGTGTTGAACGATGCCACGCAAAATATTTGCGCACCGGTGATAGGTGCCAGTTTGCGTCGCTCCCTGGGGCTAAAATCGTGACGATACAACAGATCAATCTTTATCAACGCACCAGTGGTCGAGCCAAATCCGCTTTCCTCGATCCTTATCTACTGGCTGCCGTAATGGCCTGCCTGGGTCTGGCTGTCGTCAGCGCTTGGGGCGTGTACAATAGTCATCGTTACCGGGTGGAAAGGCAAGGGCTGCAAACCCAGGCGAACGAGGCTAGAGCGGAATTGGACAAATTGAAGACAAAGTTCCCCAATCAGCAAATCGATACGTTGTTGCAACGGGAATTGCAGCAAACCCAAGACTTGTATAGCAATCTTCTGGAAATGCTGGAAGTGCTCGACGATAGCCAATCCGACCGCACCCAGTGGTTTTCCCGCTATCTGGCGGCACTGGCCGAGCAAGTCGACGGCAGGGTATGGTTGACCGGCATACGCATCGATGCCGAAACGGGCGATATCGCTTTGTCGGGCAGTAGCTTCCAGCCGGAACGAATTCCTTTCATCCTGCAGAATCTACAAGCCGCGGCTGCGTTCAAGGGCCGGCATTTTGCCCACCTCACCATTCGACAATCGCAGGATGTGCCGGGCCAGGTCGATTTCAACGTCGGTTCCAAGCCGAAAGCCGCAGCCGAGGCCTTAAGATGAACGTCGACGTCGATAGTTTTATTCAGCGTTTTTCCAGGCTAAGCCCACGCGAGAAGCTGATGGTCGTCAGTGCCGGATTGCTGACGGTTTGGGCGGTTTGGGATAGTTTGTTTTTCCAGGATTTGCGGAAAAGCAATATGGAATTGCGTAGCGAAATCACTGCGTTGCAAAATCAGCTGAAAACGGACAGGGGCATCGTCGCCCAACTCGCAACGATGAAAGCCCCCGATCCGAATGCCGACGCCCGGCAACAATTGCAGCATCTGCAACAATCGGTGGGCGGGCTAAAATTAAAACTCAGCCAAGGCGACAAAAAATTCGTGGCGGCGGAGCAGATGGCTGGCGCATTGCGCGACATGTTGAAACAGCACGGACATTTGAAACTGGTCAAGTTGGAAAGCTTGCCCGCCAGTCCGTTCGGGGCAGCGGAGTCGCAAGGGGTCTGGATATACAAGCACACGCTGGACATCACGTTGCAAGGCGATTATTTCAGCACCCTGAGTTATTTGAAGGCCCTGGAGTCCTTACCCTGGCGCCTCAATTGGGCCAACATCAGCTACAGCGTCAAGGACCATCCCATAGCCGAAACCCGTATCCAGGTTTATACCCTGAGTTTCGATCAGGAGTGGCTTCGTGTTTAAGGCTTATATTCTCCTCATTGCCGGTGGCTGCTTGCCGTTAGCTGCGGCGGCAGAATTACGCGATCCGACGCAACCCGGTCATATGGCCGTACAACAAGCGTCCGGCGAAACCGTTCCCGAAGCGGGGCTGAATTTAACCGCGATCTGGATATCCGACTCCGGCAGGCGCGCCACGATAAACGGAAACACCGTCAGTGCCGGACAAACATTGCCCGATGGCAGCCGCGTGCTGAAAATTCGACAAAGTCATGTCTGGATCAGACAAAACGGCGTCTCCAAAAAAATCCATCTAGTTCCATCCGTAAAACAGACGGTGAAATGAGCCCATCAATGCCTAATACCTTTACTTTCATCATCTGCATATTACTGATAGTGTTGTCGGCCTGTAGCGAAACCGCGGTATTGAATACGCCGAACGTAGACAAAACCTTTCCGGTGGCCGAGGCTAGGCCCTCGGGGCCGAGTAGTACCGCCTTGCCGCCGGCGGTGAACGATGCGCCGTTTCCCGGCATCGCTCAAAACCTGCCGGACGAGCCTTTGTCCGGCGCTTCGGTATTCAACGTATCGGTGCACGAGATAGACGCTCGCGAGTTTTTCATGAGTCTGGTCGTGGATAGCCAGGAGAATATGGTGGTTCATCCCGACGTCGTGGGCCGCATTTCGCTGGAACTGAAAAACGTCACGATTCCGCAGGTCCTTGGCGTCGTGCAAAAAGTCTACGGTTATGATTACAATAAAACCGACATCGGTTACATCATTTATCCGGCCACGCTGCAAACCAAGATATTCAAGATTGATCGCATCGACCTCTTGCGCGAAGGCAGTTCCAATACGCGGGTTTCCTCCGGGCAAATCAGTAACGCGTCGCGGCGGGCGAATGCCCTAAATCAAGCCGCTCCCAGTCCCAATAATCAGGCCGGCAATCTCCCCAATAATTCCAACTCGGGCAGCTGGATCACCACGTCGTCCAAGACCGATTTTTGGGACGAGCTGCAGCTGTCTCTGGCGGCCATCGTCGATGCCGGCCCGGTCGCGGATAACGCCGCCGAACTGCATAACCCCCAAACCGACTCCAAGGTCGTCATCAACAAGCAGACCGGCATCGTCGTGGTTCGCACCAATCCCAGCCAAATGCGGGAAGTCGAAAAACTGATAGAAAGTATCCAGGGACAAATCAATCGTCAGGTCGTCATCGAAGCGAAAATTCTGGAAATTATCCTCGACGACGAGCATCAGGATGGCGTCAACTGGGCCACCGTGATGCGGGACGCCGAATTCGCGATGCTAAGCAGCGTCAATCCCTTGCCGATGGCCGCATCGGTTTCCAGTCAGGTCTTCACGATAGGCGTCAATTCCGGCGATTTTTATGCCTTCATCGAGTTGATGCAGGGCCAGGGCAAAACCAATATCCTGTCCAGTCCCAGAATTTCGACGCTGAACAACCAGAAAGCGGTCATCAAGGTCGGCCAGGATGAATACTTCATCACCGACATCGCCTCCAATACCACGGCGTCTACCACCACTACGGTCACGCAAGACATCACCTGGACGCCGTTTTTCTCGGGCATAGCGCTGGACGTGACCCCGCAGATTTCCGATCGCAACAACATCACGCTGCATATCCATCCGTCTATCACCCGTGTGGAAAATCAAACCAAACAGTTCACGATCAACGACGAACCCAACGAATTGCCCATGGCGTTGAACACCGTCAGGGAGTCCGATAGCATCGTTCACGCCGAGAACGGCCAGATCATCGTCATCGGCGGTCTGATGCAGGACAGTCGCGATGAGACCAAGCAAGGCGTATCGCTGTTGACGCAAATCCCTTATCTGGGTAACGTCTTTCGCGAAAACAAAGGTAGGGGCAGAAAATCGGAACTGGTCATATTGCTCAAACCGACCATCATTAACGATGGAAGCGACTGGAAAGCACCTATAGAGGAAAGTCGCGAGCGCATGCAGAAACTGGAACGCAAACAGTTATGGAAGTGATCAGGCTCGGGCATTTGTCTAGCGTGGGCGAACCGAATTCCGGGGACCATGCCGTTATCACGCAATGTAAAACTGATTTTTTTATAATGGTCGCACTTTTCGAAACATCGGCAACAAAAGCATGATTTTAATTTTAAAAAAAATCAGTGAAAAGACGCGCGTCCCCGACATCGAAAACTTTATCGCCCCCGTCCTGAAAGGCGGCTTTTTAAAGAAAACGGGACGAATCGAGAGTCTACGTATCCAGACGATACGCCAAGCCGGAGACAGCCATGTTGAATATCAAGCCATCGTCGACGTTACCCCCGACCCGGTGGCGAAAAGAATCATCAAACTCCTGAATAGAAAGTGCCTGAACGGCAAACACATCAACATCGCCGAATACCATTTCAGGCATTTTTCCAACGATCGCAGACATGGCCGATATAAACCGCCGCACGACAGGCGCATAGCCGACCGCCGGCGAAAGCAGGTTGAAATCGTCGATATCACGGCTGAAAGAAAAGGCGCTCGCATCGATTACAGCATCCTGAATATGCTGGAATAAGCGCAGGCATATTCTGGCCCAAGTTCCTCATTTAAAACAGTTGCTGAAACCCACTCATTTGTCTCGGTAGGCGAGGGCAAGATTGGTGAATAAGGTACGGCTCATACCGGATATCTTTAAAAATTTTTCCAATTCTTCGGCAAGACTCGATGCCTGATAGGATTGTTGCATTACCAATAACGAATAGCCGGTTACCGCGTTGACGGCCGCAATGGCTTGAGCACAACGCGATTTATCGTCGCCAAAGGTTTCGACTATCAGGCTAAAAAGCCGGTTGTTGATCATAGTCATCGCCCCGGCCATGAATTCCACCGGCAGCTTTACTTTGACATGCACGTCGCCGACTTTGAACATCTGCGCGGTAAATGCCGCATCGAACGGTCCGGTAAACAAGCCTTCCATCCAACGGTGATGAGCATTCTTCAAGTACTCGATCCGACCCTCCAGAAATGAAGAGGTTTCGGGTATGGCTGACAGTTG
>JAQTYP010000127.1 GCA_028688235.1 Methylomonas sp. | reverse complement strand
CCGGATCCTGGTGCGAGGCGAACAAATCGGTGATTTCATCGACCGGAGCATGATGCAAAACGGCCGCCAACATAGGCGCAAACAGCTCGATTCCGCCCGGATCGATCAACAAACAACGGTCGGCCGTACGCACGATGTATTGGTTGGTATCGATGATCTTTTCGGGCTTGTTGGGATCTCGGCCGTACATGATCCATTGATAAGCCCCTTCGTAGATTTTCGTCATTTTCATGGACGACTTACCTCGTTATTGAAAATCCGTTGGGATGAGCATAGTCATCGAGGTTGATGACTCCCAGTGCGCTGCGACATTTGTGTACTTTATCGTGAATGATTTGGGCGGCATGATCGACGCTTTCGGCAACCGCTTGCAGGCTTTGCAGGTATTCACCGGCCTGCGAGGCCTCTATACGCGAATTGGCGGCGATCACCCTGGCCGCCCGGGCCGGATGCATGACTTCCGCCAATTGATCCAATAACTCGGCAACATGGTTGGCGAATTGCCGCTGGCACTCGCAGCGCCGCTGCCTTGCCTGTTGTAACGATTGGCTCAAAGAGTCCGCGTAAGGCGCCCGAGCCGACATGACCGCCACCTTCTCGAATCGACTGCAAGCTTCGGACACGCGATGTTCCTTGACGGTCAGACAATACAATTGCAAGGCGTATTCGTTGATGTTGTTGACCAACTCTATCGTTTCCTTGGCCAGCTCGTTGATGAAATCGGTGATCGGCTGGAAGCCTTTGGCTTTTTCTCCCGCCCTAAACGCAATCGCTTTGGCATTGGCCGCAGCCAACGATATTTCCTTGGCGACGTCCATGACGGCGCTCAATTCGGCCGCAATCGACGCCACTGCGACAAACTGCGATTTGGGCTGTTGTGTGTGCATGTTGCAGGCTCACGGTTGACAAGGGAAATATTGGCTGGGGCTTAGCATAATCGACAAAGGCTTAGAATGCACTATCCGGACGCATTTTACTGGTAGCGGGTCGGATCGGGAACGCCCAGTTCTAAAAAACCCGCCTGACGCAAACGACAGGCATCGCAACTACCGCAGGCGCGCCCCTGAAGGTCGGCCGCATAACAAGATACCGTCCTGGCGTAATCGACGCCAAGACTCAAGCCCCGAGCGATAATCTGAGCCTTGCTCATCGTTATCAACGGCGCATGTATGCTAATGGTATGACCTTCGACGCCGGCCTTGGTGGCCAGATTGGCCATGTCCTGAAAAGCCTTGATGAATGCCGGCCGACAATCCGGATACCCCGAATAATCCACCGCGTTGACCCCTATGAACACGTCATGCGCATCCAGGACTTCCGCCCAGCCCAACGCGAAAGATAAAAAAATGGTATTGCGGGCCGGTACGTAGGTAACCGGTATCCCTTGCTGCGGCGACTTCGGCACGGCGATGTGTTCGTCGGTCAAAGCCGAGCCGCCTATGCTATCCAGACCCAGGCGTATGACCTTATGCTCCGGCACCTGATAATCGCGGGCAATGTTTCTGGCCGCCGCCAATTCGGCGTTGTGGCGCTGGCCGTAATCGAAACTCAAGGCATAACACGCATACCCTTGCTGTTTGGCGTAGGCCAATCCCGTGATGGAATCCAGGCCGCCGGACAACATTATGACGGCTTTTTTGTTTTCGCTGTTACTCAGGCTCTTAGGCTCATTTTCCCCTGGCATCGTCCCAAAGGATCTTGTGCAATTGAATTTGAAACCGGACCGGCAACTGATCGGCCAGAATTTTATCGGCCAACAAAGTCGGCGACATGGCCCCCATCACCGGCGAAAATAACACCTGACAACGTTCGGGCAAGCCGTGTTCGACCAATTGTCGTTTGGACCACTGATAATCGCCGTCATCGGCAATGACGAACTTGACCTGATCCTGTAGGCTCAAATAAGCGATGTTGTCGTAGCGGTTACGCTGCATCTCGCCGGAACTCGGTGTTTTCAAATCCATGACCTTGACCACGCGCGGATCGACATCTGAAACGTCCAGTGCGCCGCTGGTTTCGAGCGATACCTGATAACCCAAATCCGGCAGTCTGACCATCAGGGAATGACAGGCCGGCTGGGCCAAGGGCTCGCCGCCTGTCACCGTGACATAAGGCGTATTGTAATGTCCGACTCGTTCGACGATTTGATCCAGCGTCAGCTTTTCGCCGCCGCTAAAGGCATAGGCCGTATCGCAATAAACGCAACGCAAAGGGCAACCGGTCAGACGGATGAAGACCGTAGGCAGTCCTACCGTATTGGTTTCACCTTGCAGGGAATAGAAAATTTCGCTGACACGCAGCACTAAATCCATGCCCACCGTTTATTGCGGCATTTGCGCCAATTTTTTCGCCGCCAAATGCGCCGCAGTGGTTCCTGGATAGCTGGTGGCAACACGGGTCAAATAATCCCTGGCCTTTGCCGGATTCTGTTGGTCGAGCTCGATATACCCCAGTTTCAACAATGCATCGGCCACTTTCGAGCTATTGGGATATTGACTGACGACCTTGTTGAACGCCGCCTTGGCCTTGTCGAACTCGCGATTGATTTTATAGGCTTCGCCCAACCAATATTGCGCATTATCACCGAGCTCACCGTTGGGATAATCGGCAGCCAAAGCTTCGAACATCTTGATAGCCTGCGTGTTGTGGCCGTTACGCAAGGCCTCGTAGGCTTGTTGATAACGCTCCTGTTCCCCTGCCTTGGGAGCCGGCGATTGACTGGCTTGCGGCGCTTGACTTGCGCCAGCCTCTGGTTGAACAGCGGCCTGAGACGGTGCCTGAGTCGCCGCCGGGGCAACTGCAGCCTGTGCCGCTTGACTGGCATCGCTTGCGACTTGAGGCGTTGCGGCCGTACCGGCCTGGGCAGGCTGGCCGCCGGGCGCCAGCAACTGTAACCTTTCGTCAAGATCGGTATACATATTGCCCTGCTTGCGCTCCAGATCGGCGATGGTTTGAGCCTGCTCCTCGACCAGACCTCTCAATTGCTGCACTTCCGATTGCAACTGCTCCAGCCGACCCAACAGCTCGAAAACGGCGCTGTCGGAAACGGCAGCCCCCGCCCCATAACGAGGCGTCCCTTGATAGGGATTATTATTGCCTGACTGGGCACCGGCCTCGGCAACGAAGCCCAGGCTGGTACAAAGCATCAAAAGTGCAGTTTTATTCATTGATAGCCTACTTCTACACGACGATTCATCTGCCACGCGGATTCGTCATGACCGGACACCGCCGGCTTTTCTTCACCATAACTGACGACCTCCAGCTGGTTGGAACCGACACCTTGCGCGCGTATCATGCGTTCGACCGATTTGGCGCGTTGCTCTCCCAATGCGATGTTGTATTCGCTGGAGCCCCTTTCGTCCGCATGACCGGCCAGAATCACGCGTTGACCCGGATGCGAAGCCAGATATTGCGCATGGGCGGCAACAACAGGAACGAATTCCTGTTTGACCTGACTGCTGTCCAGTTCGAAATAAATGGTTTGTTTGGACAAGGGGCTGTTGGGATCGCTGAATTCAGGGCCTAAATTCGAACCCGAACCGTAAGCGGAACCGGAGCTAAGGCCATTGCCGGAACCGAACTGGCTACCGGACATCGATCCGTCGTTGTAACCGCTGGTCGATGCGTCCGTACCTTGAGCCGAATCGGTCAGCCCCTCTTCTTCAGTCGAGCTACAGCCCGCCAACAACACGGCGCTCATTGCCAGAGCCAAGCCAGTCATATTCAATTTCATACATCATCTCCTAGATTATTCACATTCAAACGAAAAAATTTTAGCCTTTCCTTAAGGGGCCCAAGCAGGTTCGCGTACGCTACCGCTTTGAAAATCCAATTTTTGCTGCATTGCACCATCCGTGGACACGACGGACAAGACGGAGCGCCCCCCCTTATTGGCCGCAAACAATATCATGCTGCCATTGGGCGCGAAGCTCGGCGAATCATCCAGACTGCCGTCGCTCAACACATTGACCGTACGCGAGGCCATATCCATCGCGGCGATGCGGTATCGCCCGCCACTGCCATGGACCATCGCCAAACTTTTGCCGTCGGCGGAAAAGCGGCCCCTGGCGTTGTAATCACCCTGAAAAGTCAAGCGGGTGGCCCGTCCGCCACCGCTGGGCACCGTATAAAGCTGGGGTTTGCCACCTTGGTCCGAGGTGAAGACTATGGTGCTGCCGTCTGGCGACCAGGTCGGCTCGGTGTCAATGGACATGCCGGAAGTCAGCCGGGTCAAGCCATGTGTCGCAAGGTTCAATACGTAGATGTCGGGGCTACCGTCTTTGGACAAGGTCATCGCCAAGCGGCTGCCGTCGGGCGAAAACGCCGGCGCGCCATTGATGCCCGGATAGGATGCCACGCTTTCGCGCTGACCGGTCGCCAATGTCTGTATGTATATCCCCGAACGTTTGGTATGGAAGGATACATACGCAATTTTGGAACCGTCCGGCGACCAGGCTGGCGCCATGATGGGTTCGGGCGATTCGGCTATGGTCCTGGGATTATAACCGTCGGCATCGGCGACTTGCAGCATGAATTGCTTGGCACCACCTTGCAGCACGCTGGTGACATAGGCGATACGCGTGTTGAAAGCGCCTTTGCGGCCGGTCAACTTTTCATAAATCAAATCGCTGATGTGATGAGCGGCCCTGCGCAATTCGTTGGCACCTACCGTCAGACGATAACCCATCAACAACTGACCGTTATGCACGTTGAACAAATGAAACTGGATGTTGAAGCTGCCGCCATTGCCGGCCACTTGCCCTATCACCAGATAGTCCTGGCCTAAAGCCTGCCAATCGCGAAACTCCACGCGTTCCGGGTCGCTGGGCTTAGTCAGCATATCTTCTTCCGCCAAGGCCTTGAAAAAACCGCTGCCGGATAGATCCGAATCGATGACATCGGACAATTTGACGTTGCCGATAGTACCCTGTTGAGCAAATGGCACGACGGCTATCGGTATCGCCGATTGCGAGCCCTTGGTAATCTCTATGGTCAGACCTTCCGCTTGCGCCAAACTCCACAGCGAAGTCAACATACTGAAGCAGAGCACTCTTACTAATAAATTCATTACGTGTTTCCGTTATAGGCTAGGCTGGATTAAACAACAATTTAAAAATTCGATACTTTTGATTAAACAAGGCTTTATCTTGCGGCACGGGCAAAGGCGAGGCCTTTCTGACGGCATTTTCCGCCGAGCGATCGAATATCGGATCGCCGCTGCTTTCGACCACGACGGCATCCATCACATCGCCGCTGGCCAATAATTTTACCTGAATTACACATTTGAGACCCGACGCCGCGTTCATGGGCCTGATCCATGCGCCTTCGGTCTTATTTTTGATCATATTGTTCAGCCGAGCTTCCTCGGCAACCGCAGCAGCCGCGGCCTGTCTATCTTGTTCCGCTTTTACCGCCGCCGCGGCCTCGGCTTCCGCTTTGGCTTTTGCATCGGCCTCAGCCTTGGCTTTCGCAGCCGCTTCAGCTTCGGCTTTAACCTTGGCAGCAGCCTCGGCTTCAGCTTTCGCTTTAGCATCGGCCTCGGCTTTTGCCCTTGCTGCCGCTTCCGCCTTAGCTTTGGCATCGGCCTCGGCTTTGGCGGCGGCTTCTGCCCTGGCCTTGGCCTCGGATTCAGCCTTGGCCTTGGCGGCCGCTTCGGCCTTAGCCTTTGCCTCGGATTCAGCTTTAGCCTTGGCGACTGCTTCAGCCTTAGTCCTAGCTTCCGCTTCCGCCTTGGCTTTTGCTTCGGCCTCTGCTTTGGCACTTTCCGCGGCCTGCCGTTCTTTTTCGGCGGTTAATTTCGCCAAGCGCTCTTTCTCGGCCTTTTCGGCCTTAGCCTTGGCTTCCGCCTGTTGTTTTTCTTTTTCGGCCTTGGCCGCTGCATCGACTGCCTGACGTTCTTTTTCCGCCTTGGCTTTTGCCAGAGCCTCTTGCTTTTCCTGATCGGCCTTTAATTTGGCTTCGGCTTCGGCCGCCAGCTTGGCTTTTTCAACGGCTTTTTGTTCGGCTTCGGCCTTTGCTTTTTGGTCGGCGACTTTCTTTTCCTGCTCGGCCCTGGCTTTTTGTTCCGCGACTTTCTTTTCCTGATCGGCCCTGGCTTTTTGTTCTGCGACTTTCCTTTCCTGCTCCACCCTGGCCCTTTCCTGAGCCATTTGCCGCTCTTTCTCGGCCTTGGCTTCAGCCGCCTTTTGCTCCTGCACCCGCTTTTCGGCTTCCGCTTTTTTCTGCTTTTCGGCCGCCTCTTTAGCCTGCTTTTCTTCCTGCAACCGTTTTTCCTTGGCTTCCAGCAATTTGCGCTCCTCTTCCTTGCGCTGGGTCGCTATTTGCTGCTGCCTTTTTTGTTCCTCCAGCGCCTCCTGTTTGCGGCGCTCGGCCGCCTCCAAAGCCTTTTGCTCTTCCAGCACCCGCTGTTCCTTGGCTTGCTGCAATGCACGCTCTTCGGACGCTCTTGCCTGTTCTAACGCCTGCTGGCGCTGCTGTTCGGCCTGAGTCTTGTTTGTTTCTACTTGTTTCAGACGCTCGGCTTCGGCGTCGATGGCGGCACCGTCTATCACGGTCGCCTCGATGATTTCAGACGGCGGCGCGTTTTTGACAATATCGTCGTCGGTCATGAAACTGACGCTGAACAGCACCACAATCAGGATATGTAGCGCTACCGCCAACACGAACGAGGGTTTGAAACTTCTCATAGCCAAATCGTCATTTACTCTCGGGTGGCGGCGAAGTCATCAAGCCCACTTTAGGCGCGCCGGTTTTTTTGAGTTCGACCATGACCTTGACGATGCTGCCGTAATCGACCTCATGATCGCCTCGCACGTACAACTGCGCCTTGGGGTTGTTTTTGAATACCGCGGCAACCCGCGTGACCAATATTTCTTCGTCTATCGGCATTTCGGCTTCTTCATCGTTGCCGCCGATATTCAAATAAAAACTGCCGTCTTTTTTGATCGACACGATGACGGGAGTCTGATCCTGAATATCGACCTGCTCCGCCTCGGCCTGCGGCAAATCGACGTCGACACCGGTTTGTACCAGGGGCGCGGTAATCATGAAGATCATCAGCAATACAAAGGTCACGTCGATATACGGAACGACGTTGATTTCCGCCATGGGCCCACGACGCTTGCGGGATTTTCGGTTACTGCTACTTACATTCATTTGGTATGAGCCTGTCTTTGTAACAACACGACGAACTCGTCGATGAACAACTCGTAACGGCCGGCCAATCTATCCAGGCGGGTCGAAAAACGGTTGTAGGCAATCACCGCCGGAATCGCCGCGAACAAGCCGATTGCCGTCGCGATCAAGGCCTCGGAAATGCCGGGGGCAACGTTGGCCAGCGTGGCGTTCTTGATTTCGCCCAAAGCCCGAAACGAATTCATGATGCCCCAGACGGTGCCGAACAGGCCGATGTAAGGACTGGTGGAACCGACGGTAGCCAGAAACGGCAAGGTCTCGTCCAACCTGTCCAATTCCCGCGCCAACTCGATGCGCATCGCCCGCTGCGCGCTTTCGACCTGCACCACAGGCTCGACATCACCCTTCTGCCGCATGCGGGCAAATTCGCGGTAGCCGGCCAGGAAGATTTTTTCTATGCCTTCAGGCTCGAATCTATCGCTGGACATTTTTTTATACAGCTCGGCCAAACCGACGCCAGACCAGAACTCTTCTTCGAAATCCTCGGTAATTTCGGTGGCTTGACTCAGCTCCTTGCGTTTGCTGAAGATGAATGTCCACGAAGCGAGCGAGGCCGACAACAGTATAAACATGACGAATTGAACGACAAAACTGGCTTCTTTGACCAGATGCAATATGGACAAATCGGTATTCATTTAAGTTAATTGCTCCAAAATGGCGACAGGGATAGGTTTGGGCCTCATGCTTTTGGCATCGACGCAGACTATGCGTATTATGCCCTTACATAAGGTGTCTTGTTCTCTGGTGATGGCCTGTTCGAAAATAAGGCTGACTTTTTTGTTTTCAATGATCTTGGCGCTCACATCGATCTGCTCGTTGAAGCGGGCAGGCTTCAAATAATCGACGGCGACAGAGCGCACCACGAAAATGACGTTTTCTTGGGCGATCAAGCTATCCTGCTCGAAACCGGAGCAGCGCAGCATTTCGGTTCTGGCCCGTTCGAAAAACTTCAGGTAATTGGCGTAAAACACCACGCCGCCGGCGTCGGTATCTTCGTAATACACCCTGACCGGCCAGATGAATTCTTTCATTCGTCTCTTAACTCATTATTAAACATCGAAAAGATCGTCGGTCGCCGGCATGGTTTTGGGCGGCTGCAAACCAAAATGGCCATAGGCTTTGTGCGTGACCACTCGGCCTCTGGGGGTGCGCATGATGAAGCCTTGCTGTAACAGATAAGGCTCCAGCACATCTTCGACCGTCCCCCGTTCCTCGCTGATCGCCGCCGCCAAGGTATCCAATCCTACTGGCCCGCCTTGAAAATGCTCTATCATCGCCC
>JAQTYP010000126.1 GCA_028688235.1 Methylomonas sp. | reverse complement strand
GGCGACTATTTTTAGGCCAACCTTGTTCAAGCCTATGTTGATAGTCTCCATCATCTCCGCGATCTGGGGTTTGATTCAGGTATTTCCTAGCGACATGTTCCAGTTTTCCAAGGACGGCCTATCGGTGGCTTCGGTATTCTTCCTGCCGTTGATGCTGGCCTATATTCCGGTCATCGGCGGCTACGATAGGGACAATTGCATCATCCCGTTACGCGATCGCTTCAAAGGCTCGGAAGCTCTTGGCGAGATGCTGGACGGTTTGGGTCAGCTCGACGAATTGCTGGCCTTCATCAAATATGCGGAAAGTTACGGCAGTGATACGGTGCTGCCGGAAATGCAGGCGGCCGAGCGGCATCATATCAAGCTGGAAAGCGCCAAAAACCCGGTATTGGGCCGAGAGAATCCGGATTACGTCGGTAACGACTTCGTGATGGATAGGGAGCGTCTGGTCTGTGTGACGGGTCCCAACAGCGGCGGTAAAACCGCGTTCTGTAAGACCGTTACCCAAATCCAACTGTTGGCGCAGATAGGTTGCTATGTGCCGGCCAAGTCGGCCAGCCTTGCCGTCGCGGACAGGATTTTTTACCAAGCGCCTGAGATCAGTCATCTGGACGACGGCGAGGGCCGTTTCGGCACGGAATTGAAACGTACCCGCGATATTTTTCTCGCAACCACCGCTAAAAGTCTGTTGGTGCTTGACGAAATGGCGGAAGGCACTACCTTTGAAGAGAAAATGCAGTCGTCTATCGACGTGCTGGACGGGTTTTATCGCAAAGGCAACAGCACGATTTTGATCACGCATAACCACCAGTTGGTCGACGTATTCGTCAAACGAGGCACGGCAACGCCCAAGCAGGTGGAATTTGCCGACGACATGCCGACCTTTAGATTGATAGACGGTATTTCCAGAGTCAGTCACGCCGACAGGGTCGCGAAAAAAATCGGTTTTTCCAAACAAGACATTGAAAATTATCTCGCTAAATCGACATGAAAATAGGTACAGCTAACAGTCCGAGCGCTACCAAGGCCTTGTTGTTGGGTAGTGGCGAGCTAGGGAAAGAAGTCGCGATTTCCTTGCAACGTTATGGTGTCGAAGTCAGCGCGGTCGATCGCTATCCGAATGCGCCGGCCATGCAGGTCGCGCATCGCTCCCATGTCATCGATATGACCTGCGCCGAAGCGGTTAAGTCGCTGATCGCAGCCGAAAAGCCGGATATCGTCATACCGGAAATCGAAGCGATAGCGACTGCGGCTTTGCTCGAAATAGAAGCCGAAGGAAATGTGCAAATCGTGCCGAATGCCAGGGCGATACAATTGACGATGAACCGCGAAGGTATCAGGCAGTTGGCGGCCGAGCAATTGGGTTTGCCGACGTCTAAATATGCCTTTGCCGAAACCTTCGAGCAATTGCAGGCTGCAGTCGATGCCGGCATCGGCTACCCTTGCTTCATCAAGCCGACCATGTCGTCGTCGGGCAAAGGCCAGTCCATGGTCAAAAGTCCCGATCAACTGCAAGCGGCCTGGGATTACGCCAAAGCCGCAGGCCGCGCCGATACCGGCAAGGTTATCGTCGAGGCGAAAGTCGATTTCGATTTCGAAATCACCTTGCTGACCGTCAGAGCTTTGAATAGTGAAGGGCAGGTCGCTACTTATTTTTGCGAGCCTATCGGTCATCTGCAAGTCAGCGGCGATTATCGCGAGAGCTGGCAGCCGCAAGCGATGAGCGCCAATGCAATAGCGTCGGCCCAGCAGATCGCCGGCAAAGTGACCGATGCTTTGGGTGGTTTGGGCTTGTTCGGTGTGGAATTGTTCGTCAGGGGTGACGAGGTCTGGTTTAGCGAAGTCAGCCCCAGGCCGCACGATACCGGCATGGTGACCATGGTGAGTCAGCGTCAGAGTGAGTTCGATTTGCATGCCAGGGCTATTTTGGGTTTGCCGGTTTCGACGGCCCTGGATAAAACCGGAGCCAGTGCGGTGATCTTGGGCGGAATAGACGCCAAGGCCGTGGTTTATGGCGGTTTGGCGCAAGCATTGGCGGTGCCGGACAGCGAGATTAGGCTGTTCGCTAAGCCTGAAGCCTTTGTCGCCCGCCGCATGGGCGTGGCATTGGCTACGGCCGACAATGTCGCCGATGCCAGGACTAAGGCGGTCAAGGCGGCCGGATTGATTTCGGTCGGCGTAGCGGGTTGATATTATCGAAGAGGAAGGTCATGATGAAGTCGCTGAAAACCTTCGTGTTGTTCATGGCAGTTTCATCGATCGCGTCGGCGGATGTTTTCAAATATGTGGCGCCCGATGGGCGGGTGTATTACACCGATCAGCCGAAAAAGGGCTTTAACTATCGTTTGATCATCCGGACGCCGCCCAAGACCTATAAGCACGATCTTAAGTTTATGGCGGGCAACAAGCTCAAATTCAACGATTTGATTTCGAAGGCGGCGGCCAAGCATCAAATGGACCCGAAGTTGTTGCACGCGGTGATTCAGGCAGAGTCGGCCTATAATCCGCATGCGGTGTCGTCGGCGGGAGCCGTCGGCTTGATGCAATTAATGCCGGATACCGCCAGGCGTTACGGTGTGGCCGACAGGCACGATGCCGAGCAGAATGTCGACGGTGGCACGCGTTATTTGAAGGACTTGTTGGCCATGTTCAATTCCAATCTACGATTGGCTGTAGCCGGCTATAACGCCGGGGAGGGTGCGGTGATGAAATTCAATTACACGGTGCCGCCTTATCGCGAAACCCAGAATTATGTGCAGCATGTATTAAGTCTCTACGGCAAGAGTTAAACGTGAGCTTCAATACTGCAAGGGATGTAGTGGTTGCGGCAAAGAACTTATTTTCTTTGCCCGATATCTTTTTTCAGCTCAATGAAATGATCCGGGATCCGCGCTATTCGCTGACGGACATCGGCAATGTGATTTCGACGGATCCGGCCCTGTCCGCCCGATTGTTGCGTATCGTCAATAGCGCCTTCTATGGCTATCAAGCCCCCATAGACACGATTTCCAGGGCCATTACCGTAGTAGGGGCCGACGATTTTTACAATTTGGTCGTGGCAACCGAAGTCGTCGATCGCTTTGCTAAAATTCCCTGTACGCTGGTCGACATGACGTCGTTTTGGTTACGCAGTGTGCATTGCAGCGTACTTGTCGGTTTGCTGGCCAAAAGCAGTGGAATTTTGAAAGTCGAGCGTTTGTTTTTGGCGGGATTGCTGCATGATATCGGTTCCCTGGTGTTGTATCAGTACATGCCGGAACAGGCGGCCAGCGTGTTGCGGGCTACCCAGCATAACAGGCGTTTGCTGAACGCCATCGAGCGCCAAATCATTGGTTTCACTCATGTAGAGGTTGGCCGCGAATTGTTGAAATCCTGGGGCTTGCCCGCGTCGCTGTACGAAGTCGTGGGTTATCAGAATAATCCCGGTGCGGCCATCGCTCATAGGCCGGATGCTCATTTGCTGTATTTGGCGGTGCGGTTGATCGATGAAAAAGAGTTGGGTAAGCCTTTCGAAGATAGTTTGGTCGAGTTGCCGGATCGTCTTTTGGGCGATGTGCACTTGAATCGGATTCAGCTGGAATTGGCCATGGAGCAATCCGTGGTCGAGTTTCTGGTCGTGTTCAAACAATTACTGTCGGAGAAACACCATCATTAAGGCATTTGTCGGCCAAATTGCTCGAGGAGTCCTGTCAGCTTGATCAGCGGCAAACCCATCAGGGCGTTGGGGTCGTCGCCCTCTATCTTGTCGAATAACACGATGCCGTAGCTTTCCGATTTGAAACTGCCTGCGCAGTCGTAAGGTTTGTCGATGTCCAGATAGCGCTGGATTTGATTGTCGCTGAGCTTCCTAAAATACACATTACAGATATCGATGTCGGTCAGATATTGGCCGGTGGCGCTATTGAGCAAACAGAGTCCGGTGTAGAAGGTGACCTTTTGTCCGGATTGGGCTTGCAGTTGGCGGAAGGCGTTCTCCGGGGTATTGGGTTTTCCCAGCAACCCTTGGCCTAAGGCCGCGACTTGATCGGAGCCTATGATCAGATGGTCTGGGAAGTTTGCGGCAACGGTCTTGGCTTTTGCGACCGACAAACGAAGGGCCAAGGCTTTTGCGGATTCGTTCGGCATCGGTCTTTCGTCTATGTGACTGCCACAGGCGATGAAGTCCAAATGCAGTTTCTTCAGCAGTTGTTGCCGGTATTGGGAGCTCGAGGCGAGTACCAGGTTTTGCATGGGTTGTTCGAGGTTAAACTGTTGTCGGTTTGACGCGATAGTCAGTAATCTGTATCATTGTACAGTTATGTCAGACAAACTTCCTAATCTTATCGATCCATTGTTGTTCGCCGAAAGGCGAAGTATTTTGGAGGGCACGCTAAAAGTAGCGGTGTTCGAGCGTTTGTCTGACCTGGTTTTAGTCACCGATACCGATGTAAGGATCAAGGTGCAGTTTGCCAAAGAAGGCAAACGGGCCGTGGTTTTCGGTACCATCGAGACGATGCTGGAATTGGAGTGCCAGTCCTGTCTGCAAGCCTTGTCATGGCCTGTCGACCTGTCGTTCAAGTTGGGTGTGGTGTCTTCGCTGCAAGAAGCGGATCAACTCGAGATCGATTGCGAGCCGCTGTTATTCGACGGCGAAAAAGTGTCGTTAACAGCCTTGATCGAAGATGAGCTATTGCTGGCCTTGCCTGATTACCCCAAGCACGGATATGACTGCATCGGCCAACGTAGCTCGAAAGATGCCGATTTCGATGACCAAAACCAGAGCGAAACCAATAACCCTTTTTCTGTTTTAGCCAAACTTAAAAAAACTGGAGAGTAAAAATGGCAGTACAAAAGAGTAAAGTATCGCGTGCAAGACGCGGTCAACGTCGTTCACACGATGCTTTAACCAGCAAAACCTTAGCTCAAGATCCATTGACCGGGGAAGCGCATTTACGTCATCACATGACGCCTGATGGTTTCTTCAAAGGTCGTCAAATCGTCGCCAGCAACAGCGATATCGGCGAAGAATAAATATCTCAAGGCTGTTAGAAGTCGTTGATGTCATTCAGACATTGCCGATAGATTCCGATTCGGCTTCTAACAGCGTCGACGTTTTAATTTCAAAGACGGCATGTTCTTTCGACGTGCCATCTCCTTATAATTTCAAGGGTTAGGTCCTAAGCGTGAGCTCAACTCTATCGATTGATGCTATGGGTGGGGATTTTGGTCCCCAAGTGACGGTTCCCGCGTCACTGACCTGTTTAAGAAAAAATCCTCATTTAAAATTAATCATGGTAGGCGATCAGGCGCTATTGAGCGATATGCTGTCTGAAGCGTTGCTTGAATTTAAGGACAGAATCAGCATTCAGCATGCCTCGCAAGTCGTCGAAATGGACGAGCCGCCGCAAAAGGCATTGAAAAACAAAAAAGACTCGTCGATGCGAGTCGCTATCAATTTGGTCAAAGAAGGCAAGGCCGATGCCTGCGTCAGTGCCGGTAACACCGGTGCCTTGATGGCGACTGCCCGCTTCGTGCTGAAGATGATTCCCGGCATAGAGCGTCCGGCTATTATTTCTACCTTGCCCTCTACATTCGGGCATACCCACATGCTGGACTTGGGCGGTAACGTCGATTCCAGTGCCGAACATCTGTATCAATTTGCCGTGATGGGCGAAGAGGTGGTTAAAGCGGTCGAGAATATCGAGCGCCCGCGTGTCGGTTTGCTGAATATCGGCGAAGAAGACATGAAGGGCAACGAGCAAGTCAAAGCCGCGGCTAAGTTGTTGGAAAACTCCAGCCTGAATTACATAGGCTATGTGGAAGGTAATTCCATTAATGCCGGCAGTGTCAAGGTCGATTTGATCGTTGCTGACGGCTTTGTCGGCAATGTCGCGCTCAAATCGATAGAAGGGGCGGCCAAGATGATTGCTCACAAGTTGAAGGAAGCCTTTTCTCGGAATCTGTTGACTAAAATGGCGGGTTTACTGGCCTATCCGGTGTTGAAAATGTTCAAAGAAAGCATCGATCCCAGGCTTTACAACGGAGCCAGTTTTATCGGCTTGCGCGGATTGGTTATAAAAAGCCACGGCGGCGCCGATGTGTTGGCATTCGAGACTGCTATTCACTTGGCGCAAGTAGAGGTTGAAAAAGACCTTATTCGCAAAATCAGTGAAAAACTCGAAATAGCCCTGGCTCAGAAGGATACAGAATGACAATTTGGAGTACTGTGATAGGTACGGGCGGCTATTTGCCCGAGACCATCCGAACCAACGACGACATCTCCACGATGGTGGATACATCCGACAGCTGGATTTACGAGCGGACAGGTATCAAGAGCAGGCGCATTGCCGGACCCGACGAAACCTCTGCCAGTATGGCCGAAATCGCAGCCCGGCAAGCCATAGCGATGGCCGGCATAGATGCGGAAGATATCGATTTGATCATCGTCGCTACCGGCACGCCCGACCGGGTTTATCCAAGCACGGCTTGCTTGTTGCAGGAACGCTTGGGGATAAGCAATTGCGTCGGTTTCGACGTTCAGGCCGCTTGTTCCGGATCGGTGTTCGCATTGAGTATCGCCGACCAATACATCAAAACCGGATTCAGCAAAAACGTACTGGTGGTCGGTTCCGAGGTGTGTTCGCGTATCGTCGACTGGACAGACAGAGCCACCTGCATTTTATTCGGCGACGGCGCCGGCGCCGTCCTGCTGACGGCATCCGATCAGCAAGGCATTTTGTCTACCCATATCCATTCCGACGGCGGTTACGAAGACTTGTTGTATTGCCCCAATCCGCAAGTGGCAGCCTTGGCCAAGCAAGACGAGCCGGGTTATATCAATATGCGCGGCAACGAAGTGTTCAAGGTGGCGGTTAACACTTTGGGGCGTATCGTAGACGAAACCTTGGAAGCCAACGGTTTGGCGCAAACCGATATCGATTGGTTGGTGCCGCACCAAGCCAATACCCGGATCATCGCCGCGACGGCCAAAAAACTCGGTATGTCCATGGATCAGGTTATCTTGACCCTGGAAACGCAAGGCAATACCTCGTCGGCGTCCTGTTTGTTGGCGTTTAACGAAGGCGTGCGCGACGGCAGAATCAAGAAAGGTCAGATGGTGTTGATGGAAGCTTTCGGTGCCGGTTTTACCTGGGGCTCCGCGTTAATCAAATATTAGAAGCAGCTATGAACGAACAAAACTATAATTTAGCCTTCGTTTTTCCAGGGCAAGGCTCTCAATCGGTCGGCATGATGTCCAAACTAGCGGGAGAATTTCCGCTGGTTAAACAAACGTTCGAGCAGGCATCCGACGTGCTGGGTTTCGATCTGTGGAATCTGGTCGAAAACGGCCCGGAAACCGATTTGAATCAAACCGAGAATACCCAGCCCGCGATGTTGGCGGCCGGCGTTGCGGTTTGGCGCGTTTGGTGCGAAAAAAGCCCGGTTCGTCCGGCTTGGATGGCAGGGCATAGTTTGGGCGAATATACCGCTTTGGTTTGCTCGGAGGCTATTGCCTTCGAAGACGCCGTCAAATTGGTTGCGGCACGCGGACGGCTGATGCAGGAAGCCGTGCCGGCGGGCGTCGGTGCAATGGCGGCGATTTTGGGGCTGGAAGATCATCAAGTGGTCAACACCTGCACCGAAGTGGCGAATGGCGAAGTCGTCGCGGCGGCCAATTTCAATGCGCCGGGTCAAGTCGTTATCGCCGGTGAAACGGCGGCGGTCGATAGAGCCATGGACGCGCTGAAAGCCTTGGGCGCCAAACGGGCTTTGAAATTGCCGGTCAGCGTGCCTTCTCACTGCCAGTTGATGGAAGCGGCTTCCGAAAAGCTCAACGAAATTTTGCAAGGCGTAAACGTGGTGATGCCTGATGCGACATTGATACACAATGCCGATGTCAAGTCGCACGGTTCGCCGGAAGTGATTCGTTATGCGTTGAAAGAACAATTGTTCAAACCGGTGCGCTGGGTAGAGAGTGTCAAATTCATGCACGAGCAAGGCGTAAACTGCTTCGTCGAGTGCGGGCCAGGCAAGGTGTTGATGGGCTTGAACAAGCGCATCGTATCGGATGCGGTGCACATGACTATGTTCGATCCGGAATCTTTAAACAACGTGTTGGAGCACATCCATGGATAAAAAAGTTGCAATTGTGACGGGGGCCAGCCGCGGCATAGGACGCGCCATCGCCGAAAAGTTGGTGGCCGACGGCTTCTTCTTGATCGGTACCGCGACCTCCGATAGCGGCGCGGACGCTATCTCCGCCTATCTGGGAGGAAACGGCAAGGGTTATAAATTGAATGTGGCCGATGCCGCCGATATCGAAAACTTCATCAAAGTCACCGGCGACGAATACGGTACGCCGGCCGTGCTGGTCAATAATGCCGGCATTACTCGCGACAATCTGCTGATGCGGATGAAAGACGAAGAGTGGGACGACATCATCAACACCAATCTGACGTCGATCTTTCGGATGAGCAAGGCCGTATTGCGCGGCATGATGAAGGCGCGCTACGGCCGCATCGTCAATATCTCCTCCGTGGTCGGCTCGACCGGCAACGCCGGGCAAGCCAA
>JAQTYP010000125.1 GCA_028688235.1 Methylomonas sp. | reverse complement strand
TTGCATCACGGCGTGGATGCGATCTTGGGCTTGATGCAGGATGGCAAGCGAGAAATCGGGATTTAATTTTCGAGGGCTGATTTTACTATAGGCCGGAATGGAATTAATAAAGGGTAAGCCATGAGCTTTTTGTGTGCCGAAATAGCTGTGAAGTTTGGCCAGAATAACGATGTCGGCGAGGACAAGGGATGCGCCGCCGTCATAAAGCCAGTTTTCCGCTTGATAAGGAATAATGCAGAGCTCTTTGCTGAAGCCCAAGGTATGCAGCACAAGTGAGCCGACGGGGCCTCGGAGATAAGGTAATGATGACTCCAGCTCGGAAAGATTTGGATAATGATCGGGAAACTGCTCGGCAAAATGCAGCAACGGAATAGAGCCGATATCGCAAATTAAGCCGGCCAATAAGGCATCTTCGGGGTTAATGGTACTGCATTCCTGAGCGAGTACGAAGCTGAGACTGGATACATATAGGCTGTTTTTCCAAAGGTGTTGCATGCCGGTCATCAGCTCTCGGTCTTTTGACTTAAACAATTGCTTTAAGCTGATGCTCATCACTAAATTGCGGGTTGCATTGAGACCGATGCGGTTAACGGCGTCATGGCAATTGTTAATCGGACGGGCCGAGGCGTAAAGAGGGCTGTTGGCAACCTGAACCAGCTTGGCTACGATAGGCGGATCTATATGAATGATCTCGACCGCTTCATTGATGCCGATATCCTGCTGCATGGCTTTTTGAAGCTTGAATGCCACATTCGGTAGCGACGGTAAACGTAATTTATTTTCCCTATAGGCTTTGGCAAAGCTCGAGAAAAAATGCTTATTACTGATTTCCTCCGGTAGTTGGATATCCAGTAGCTCCACACAGGATAAGTTTTCTTGGCGTTTGCGCGACCAGAGTCGGTTGAGTTCGGCGGATATTTTCAGGATGCCGACATCGGTCAATGCAACAGCCGTGGCTCCAAAATGCTTGCCGCTGTTCAATGGCAGCGCCGCTAACGGAGTGCCTTCAGTGATCTCGTAACAATTATCACCTTCCGGTTGCATCTGTAGTCGACCTTCCAGTAGATAATAAACCGCGTCGGTATCTTGATCCCTTATGAAGACTATGGCGTCTTTTGGGTATAGTGCGGTGGCATGGGGCAGGGCTTTGAGGGTTTGATCGTCGAGATCGCGTAAGGGCGCAAATTGTTTTAAGCGTACTACGCTCAGATTCTGTTGGGCTTGGACAAGGGGTTTGGCAGGTATAATTGTCGCGGATGCAAGGGAAACAGAATGATCTGGATGCTTCGCGGTTCGGTTCGACTGGTCTGGAACTTCCTTGGTCGGCTTGAAAAGTTTCCAGAACATCGCGCTAACTCGTCAGTATCGTCAGTGCGGCATGGATCTTGGCTTTCGCGTCATGCAGAATGGAGAGGGTGTTTTCAGGAGACAAGGCTATATCTTTGAGTTTGCTTGCCGCCGGAATGGCGGTAATCGCCGGCAGTTCTCCGTTGGGGTTCTTGCCGATCAAGGCGTGCAGCCGGGATAACACGACGATGTCCGTTAAAGAGAGTTCATCGCTGTTGTCCTGATACCAATTTCTGGAATTCAATGCGACGTCGATGAATTCGTCGGCAAATTGCCATTCTGTCAATACAGTTGCTCCGACAACGCCCGAAACGACGAGTTGAGCCTGCTTGATTTCACGTTCAACGATGAATTCCTTGGGTAAATGGGATACGAAACTCAAAAAAGGAATGGCGCCGATGTCGCAGACCAAGCCGGCGAGTAACGCGTCTTCCGGATTGACATGTTTGCAGGTGGACGCCAATACGTGGCATAGCGCAGAGAGATACAAACTTTGTTTCCAGAGTTTTTCCAGGCGATCCTTTATTAATGGCGAGTTGCTCTTGAAAATCTGTTTCAGGCTCAGGGCGACTACCAGATTGCGCGTCGCGTTCAGGCCGATACGAGTGACGGCCTGCAGGCAATTGGTGGCCGGAACCACGGTGATGTACAGAGGGCAATTGGCCACTTCGATTAATTTTGCCGAGATGACGGGATCCAATTGAATGATTTTGACTGCATCTACAAGACTGACGTCCTGTTGAATGGCTTTGCGCAATTTTAATGCGACTTCCGGCAAGGAAGGGACTTCGAGCTCATGGTCATGAAAGTGATCGACGAACAATGCCAGTATCTGGTTATTGCGTAAATTATCCGGAATTTCTATCGATTGATGCTGGAAACGATTGCCGGCGGCCATGATATTTTTAGACACTCGCAGTATGGCCAAATCGGTTTGGGCAACCGCGGTCGTCGTGTGTTTGTTTCCGCTGCATATCGGGAATTTGGCCTGGGCACTGCCGGCTTCTATCATATAGCTCGTGCCGTTTTGATCCGTGAACCTGATACTGCCTTCTATCAGATATATCGCGCAATTGGCGGGTGAATCAAACGTAAATAAGGTGGTGCCTGACGAAATGAGTTCCACATGATTTTCGACGGCGAAACTTTGCCGAATTTCTTCGCTGAAATTTCTAATCGGAAAAAGCTGCTCCAGAATTTTAGGCGAAACTTTTCCACCGAAACGCGGTTCGGTGGATGATGGTTTACGGCCGGAGAAGAGATCTCTTATTGACGCCATGTCATGCTGGGTGGGTTAACATTTAATCAGGCAAGGTTTTTGTGATTTTCGCTGTCCGTATCATTCAGGTCAAAACTCACGCGGGCACACTGGATTCGCCCCTTTCCCCGTCTAGTAATTTAATCACTGGCGAGGTTTCCGGGCGAATGCCTCGCCATAGATAAAAGGCTTCTGCAGCTTGTTCGACCAACATGCCTAAACCATCCAGGCTCAGGCGGGCACCCTGTTGTAATCCCCAGCGCACAAATGCGGTGGGTTCGTTGGCATAAGCCAGATCATAGCAGCTACCGTTTGCAGCCAACAGTTTTTCGGGTAAGGGTGGCAATTGGTCGCTAAGACTGGCTGACGTGGCGTTGATGATTAAATCGAATTGTCGGCCGGCCAGGCCTGGAAAATCGCTACTGATAAGCTTGCCTAAGTGACTGAATTCATAGGCTATTGTTTCAGCTTTGGCTGGCGTCCGATTGGCGATGGTAATGTCGCCGGGATGATGCTCGAGTATAGGTGGCAAAATGCCGCGGGTAGCGCCTCCCGCGCCCAGAATCAAGATACGATAACCGCTCAAGCCAATTCGGTTGTTGGTCATTAAATCATTGACCAAACCCATGCCATCGGTGTTGTCGCCCAAAATGCGACCATCGGGTTGTCGTGCCAAGGTATTGACGGCTTTGCTGAGCCGGGCGCGTTCGGTGAGCGTGTCTGCATATCGCCAGGCGAGCTCTTTCAATGGGACGGTGCAATTCAAGCCCTTGCCGCCGGCAGCGAAAAAAGTGCCGGCGTTCGATTCGAAGGCATCCGCCGGAACATCTCGAGCCACATAATTAAGGGTCTGCGAAGTTTGTTTGGCAAAAAGCCCGTGAATGCGAGGCGATTTGCTGTGGCTGATGGGATGGCCGAACACGGCGTACTGATCAATCTGTGGCATGCTCACGGTATTTGAGTACCCATTTATTCCAAAGAAATGTGGCAATGACCACGGTGAATGCCAGGCCGATGCATATCCAAATGAATGCGTCTACATAAGCAATGATGATGGCGCAGGCCGCCAGAAATAAGCCGATCAATGTGAATTGCCAGCCGATTCTGCTGCCGTCCAGCATCGTTGCCATGGCTAATAGCAGCAATATTACGAGACTCGCGCTGGTTTCGGTGAGTTGCCCTGATTTTTGTACTAAAAAAGCGGCGGCAACGACCAAGAATGTCAGCAGCCAGTGAGTCGCTTGGGCTTTGACGATGTCGCCAAACTCGATTTCGCCGCGTTTCGATTGCAGCCAGGAAACCAGAATAGACAGCATTCCAAATACCAATACCATGAATAGCCAATATCCGTAACCGTCGTGCCGGGAAAAATCGGTAACCACTATGCCCAGCAGCGACAAGATCAACATCAGAATGAATATGGCTTGTTCGATTCCGAAATGGCGTGGCCCGGAGATGAGTTCTTCGATTTCGTCTAATTGTTCTTCTGACATGATTAGCGTCACCTTGAGGAGTTTACGATCTCAGCCACATTGCGGCCGATTTGGCAAAGTAAGTCAAGATTCCGTCGCAACCGGCTCGTTTGAAGGCAAGTAAGGACTCCATGACGACTTGTTCTTCGTTGAGCCAGCCCAATTGCGCGGCGGCTTTAAGCATAGCGTATTCGCCGCTGACCTGATAGGCGAATGTCGGAACACCGAATGTTTCTTTGGTTCTGCGAACGATATCGAGATAGGGCATGCCGGGTTTGACCATGATCATGTCGGCTCCTTCCTGTATGTCCAAGGCAATCTCCCGGAGAGCTTCGTCGGAGTTGGCTGGATCCATTTGGTAGCTGTATTTGTTACCGCCGGCCAAGTTGCCAGCAGAGCCGACCGCATCGCGGAAGGGGCCGTAGAAGCTGGAAGCGTATTTAGCCGAGTAGGCCAATATGCGGGTATTGATATGGCCGGCATGTTCCAATGTCTGCCTGATAGCGCCGATGCGGCCATCCATCATGTCCGACGGGGCGACGATATCGGCGCCGGCTTCGGCGTGGGACAAGGCTTGTCTGCAAAGCACGCCAACGGTTTCATCATTGATCACGTAGCCACTTTCATCTATTAGACCGTCTTGACCGTGGGATGTGAACGGGTCCAGAGCAACGTCGGTGATGACGCCCAATTCCGGGAAAGCCGACTTCAGTGCTCTGACGCTACGTTGTGCCAGCCCTTCAGGGTTGTAGGCCTCATTAGCGTCCAGCGATTTTTGAGCGGGATCGATCACTGGAAACAAGGCAATGGCAGGAACGCCTAGGGCAAGCAAGGTTTCCGCTTCTTTCAATAACAGATCCAGGGATAGGCGATTAACGCCGGGCATCGAAGCAACGCTCTGTTCTTGCCGATTGCCCTCGATAACGAATAAGGGGCAAATCAGATCGTCGACCGATAAGTGATTTTCGCGCATCAAACGGCGGGAAAATGCTTGGCAACGCATCCGGCGCATACGCGTGGCTGGGAAAAAGTCTTTAGGGTATGACGTCTTTTCCATAGTAAAATAATGTCGTATTTGTTGGTCTGATAAAACGAGTCAGTCTTGCCGGTACGGCAAAAATTACGAATGTTTATTGTAACAGTGTATCGAAGAGGCGATGTTTCGAATAGCCCGCGACACGTTTTACGAGGTAGTCATTACAATTATGAAGCAGCTTATAAAAATAGTACCAATCTTGCTTTTTGGGTTCCTGGTCAATGTTTGGTCCATGACGAATGCGGCTGCCGCTGAGCTGGTTACGCCACAAAAAGTCATAGAAGACGCATCCAGCGAACTAAAGATGCGTATGCAGGAGCCGGGATTTACCAAGGACTTTCGCAAAATCACGGAATTCGTGCATTCGGTTATTTATCCTCACGCCGATTTCGATCTGATTTCTTCATTGGTATTGGGAAAGCTTTGGAAAGACGCGACTCCGTCCGAAAAAGACGCGTTCAAAAAAGAATTTCAGACCTTGTTGATCAGGACTTATTCCAGGGCGTTTGTCGAGTTCAAGGAATGGTCGGTCAGGTTTTTGCCTGTCAATCCGGAAGAAGATCAACGTAAAGTCATGGTCAAAACCGAGATTCTGCAGCCTGGATTGCAACCGATTGCGGTAAATTACCGTATGCTGTTCAACAAGGGCGAATGGAAGGTCTATGACATCCTGATCGAAGGTGTCAGCTTGGTGACCAACTATCGAACCAGTTTCAAAAACGAAGTAGAGCGCACAGGGTCGTTGAAAGAAGTCATCAATCAGTTGGCCAAACGCAACAGCGAAGCTTTGACCGAAAGTAATCGTTCATAACCCCCTCTTTTATTGCTCCCCCGGTAGGAAAATCGGGGGGCATTCATTATGCATTTTCATAAAGATTCTTTGTACGCCAATCCGCTTGGCGATATAACCGCATTCCAGTTTGATGAAGCCGTTGTCAACGTTTTTCCGGACATGATTCGGCGCTCCGTGCCGGGTTACGGAGCGATGATTTCCGCGATAGGCATGCTGGCCGGGCGTTTTGGCCAACAAAACAGCGTTTGTTATGATCTGGGCTGTTCGTTGGGGGCGGCGACATGGGCAATGCGGGAGCAGATACAGGCCGACAATTGTCGAATCGTCGCGGTCGATAGTTCGGAAGCCATGATTACCAGACTCAAACAAAATATGCCAGTCGGCGGCGGGAAGTCGAGCGTCGAAGTCGTGTGTGCAGATATACGTCAAATTGCTATCGAACGCGCGTCGGTAGTCGTATTAAATTTTACATTGCAATTCATCCCTCTTGAAGATAGAGCTGCATTGATGGCAAAAATTTATCAAGCTATGTTGCCGGGCGGCGTGCTGATTTTATCCGAGAAACTCCGTTTTGAAGATGTGCGTCAGCAGTCGCTGCAGACCGACATGCACGAACACTTCAAGAAATTGCAAGGTTATAGCGATATGGAAATCAGTCAGAAGCGCACGGCCTTGGAAAATGTTCTGATACCTGAGTCGTTTTCCGTGCATCAAGCACGTTTGTTGGCGGCGGGATTCGGCAGCGCGGAAATCTGGTTTCAGTATTTCAATTTTGCGTCGATGATAGCCTTGAAATGATAACGTATCAGCCGCTTTATACGGAGCTGGAAACGCTTGGCGCCGGGGAATGGGCGAAGTTGCTCGCCAGTCAGGTCGAAAGTGCCTTTTCCGCGCAGGCGCATGGCGATTTGACTCGATGGCAAAAAGCGATCGATAATTTTCCTGAGATCTTACCCAGCAGTGTCGACTTGCTGGCGTCGGTGCGGGTGGGCGATGTCAACGATCTGACTGACGAACTTCGGCAGCGATTACGCGATGAACTGAAAAATCTACACCCCTGGCGAAAAGGGCCGTATTGTCTTTTCGGTATCGATATCGATACGGAATGGCGGTCGGATTGGAAATGGGATCGCTTAAAAGCGCACATTGCTCCTCTGCATAAGCGTTTGGTTTTGGATATCGGCTGTGGCAATGGCTACCATTGCTGGCGCATGCTAGGTGCCGGTGCGCGCTTGGTCGTCGGTGTGGATCCGACTTTACTCAGTGTCATGCAGTTTCAGGCTATACGTAAGTTACATGGCGAAGCGCCCATTTATATCCTGCCCATCGGAGTGGAACAAATTCCAGCTGAGTTGCAGTTGTTCGATACGGTATTTTCAATGGGGGTTTTGTATCACCGACGCTCGCCTATCGATCATCTGTTGGAATTGAAGGGGAGTTTGCGTCCTGGGGGAGAGTTGATACTCGAGACGTTAGTCGTTGAGGGTGATCCGCAAACGGTCTTGCTGCCTGAGCGTCGCTATGCGCAAATGCGTAATGTCTGGTTTTTGCCCAGTTGCGAAGCCTTGATGGCTTGGTTGCGGCGATGTGGTTTCAAAAATATCAGGTTATGCGATCTATCCAAAACGACTGTAAAAGAGCAGCGCAGCACCGAGTGGATGAGGTTTAACTCTTTGCAAGATTTTCTGGATCCCAATGATGATAGGCTGACCTGCGAAGGATTGCCTGCGCCAAAGCGAGCCATCGTCATAGCCAACAGTTAGCGAATTGAATTTTTAAGCGGACCTTACAGGGTGCTTTCTGCTTTGTTTGTAAAATACATAATCCATACTAAGCTAGTCAACGGGCTAAGTTGATTTTTTGCGGGGGAAGAATTTTTTGGCCTGAGGTCATTTTTAAATTCCAACTGTGAGGAAGAAATCATGAATAAACTGTTGTCAATTCTTGCATTGTGCCCATTTTATGTTTTTGCCACCCCTGTCAATATCAATCAAGCAGATGCCGAAACCATTTCCGAGTCTTTGACCGGAATTGGTCCCAAAAAGGCGGAGGCTATCGTTCAGTATCGCAAGGAGCATGGCGACTTTAAGACGCTTAAGGAGCTCGAGAGTGTCAGTGGTATAGGCGAGAAAACAATTCAAGCCAACGAGAAAGACATTCTGTTAAATGAGGCGGCTTCCGAAAAACTGCCTCCAAAGGATGTCGCAAAGGCTGCTAAATAATAGATGTTAGTTATGGGCGCTGTTAGAGAACGGCGCCCATACAAAATATTCACGACAAATCATTGCTGTAAGTTCATAGCAAATGGATTTTTCCAGATTATCTGCATAAAGATCGTTGCCGCCAGAGTTGAAGGGATGTAAAGAGACTTTCCAGTGTATCAATATCACCTATTCGAACCGTCTGTGTAGGCAGAAAATTCACAAATTATCAGGCTTGCCGTTTGCCCTAGGGTTGATAGACGAAAGATCGACGTGTGTTAGGCATATCGCAGGCATTGACAGCCATCCCATTTCTATCTTACAGTTAAGGACGCATCACGAGTAGGTGATAAGCCTCGCAGATTGCGGCAGATGGCAATTCAGCTATTACTAATAATTAAAAACTTTCGGAGCACGTCACATGGCAAGACCATTAATTCAAATGTCGTTGGATTCAATGGATTTCGACCAAACCGTAGCATTGGCTGATAAAGTAGCGCCTTATGTCGATATTTTCGAAATTGGTACGCGTTGC
>JAQTYP010000124.1 GCA_028688235.1 Methylomonas sp. | reverse complement strand
CGAACGAAGATTTAGGTTTTTGGGCGTTTACAGGCCGATTGTCGCCCGAAATAGGGCAAAACCGGTGTCTGGACAACACATCTTCGTGCTGCGAAATAATTATAACATGTTGATATATGTGGAGTTAATTGGTTTCCTTTCTGGCACTAGGTAGCGGCAGCGCGCACGACAGAATGCCGACACTCATGCTTGACTCTCCCGCCGCAATAGCTCGGCTTTGCGCTCCACTCCCCAACGATAACCGGACAAACCGCCATCCGAGCGGACAACCCGGTGACAGGGAATCGCTACCGCCAAGGCATTGGCCGCGCACGCGCCGGCTACGGCCCGTACTGCCTTCGGTGCGCCGATGCGTTGAGCAATATCCGCGTAACTCACTTTCTCGCCCGCCGGAATTTGCCGCAATGCTTGCCAAACCCGTTGTTGAAATGCGGTGCCGCGCATGTCCAGCGGCAAATCCAAACCGATGGCCGGCGCTTCGACAGAACCGACCACTTTTGCAACCCATTGCTCGAATTCATTATCGCCGCCGATCAACTCAGCCTGGGGGAAACGGTCTTGTAACTCTCGAGCCAGGCGGTCAGGATCATCGCCCAAGGCAATGGCGCAAATTCCGATCTCGCTGGCTGCCACCAGAATTGAACCTAGCGAGCACTCGCCCAATGCAAAGCGAATCCGGGCATGGGTTCCGCCGGCACGGTAGTCGGATGGCGTCATACCTAATAGTTGCGGCGATTGCTCATAGAAACGGCTGCTGGCGTTGTAACCGGCATCATAAATAGCCGCTGTTACCGACTGACTTTTCGCCAGTTGATTCCGAACCCGATTACCGCGCTGGGCTGCCATATAGGATTTAGGTGTCAAGCCAGTGATTGCTTTAAAAATTCGATGAAAATGAAAGGTGCTTAGTCCGGCAATCGCCGCCAACTCGGCAAGGCTAGGCTCGGTTTCCGCTGTTTCCAGTAAACGGCAGATTTCGGTCACTTTATCGGCGTGCTGTTCGCGCAAGCTCGGCTGGTCCGGTTTACAGCGTCGGCAGGGGCGGAATCCTGCCGCCTCGGCGTCTTCTCGACTGAGATGGAATTGCACATTTTCCGGTTTGGCGGTACGAGCCGGACAAGAAGGGCGGCAATAGATACCAGTCGTTTTAACAGAATAGTAAAAGCGGCTATCGGCGGATGGATCACGGGCTAGCACGGCTTGCCAACGAGGATTGCTCTCTGTTGGCAAAGCGTCAGTTTCAATCGGGTTCAGCATGTCGGCTCCGGATTTCGTTCATTCACGCCGTTAATTTGCCCAAATCACAGTTCTTGAACACTCCGAGTCTTGCTTTCGAATTCAAATTAGTTTTCTATCAAGATGAGTGCCGCACTTTTACTTAGCTGTCGAAAGTGTTATGAACGTTTGGAGATATGTACCGAATCCGTCGTCAATGATTCTTATGGTAATCAGGCACAAACGGGGGGCGCTTCATTACTGTTAAACGCTGGTGCAATCTCTTTCCTGCTGCTTCAATAGTTCAGGAATCAGCGATTGAATACACTTAATACCTTCGGTGATTGCCGAGCTTGCGGCATTCTCTCCATATGCCATGCCTTGCAGATAAACAAACTTTATTGATTTAACGCCAACTGTCTGCAACGCGTAACGCAAATAATCGCTGAGGAAATCCGCTTGATTGGCCCGCTCACCCTGATGAAAACCACCGGATGTGACCACAACAAAAACCGGACGATCGTTTAGCCTGCCGATTTTCCCAGTCGGCGTAGCATCAAAGGTACGGTTAATCAGCAATACATAGTCGATCCAGGCTTTCAGCGCGGCTGGAACCGTAAAATTGTGCATCGGCGTGGCAATGATCAGCAAGTCGCAAGACTCCAGTTCGCCAATCAAGGTCTCGGATAGCTCAAATACCGAGCTATCGTTAGCTGCTCTATCCAGCACGGCTGTGGCGTAAGCCGCCGAGGGCAAGATTATTTCCGACGCAGACAACAGTCGGTGTACGACTTCGACAGTTGGCCACACGGCATGAATTTGCGCCACTAGAAATTCCACTACCGACGCGCCGGAACTTTCGTAGGCGTGCGGACTGCCGTGTACAACTAACACCCTAGGCATGGCTAACTCCATCGAGGCTTTCAACAAAGTGCATGCCTTTGGCTAATAGGCCTTGCCGGTAATAAAACCGCTGGGCATAAGGCATATACAAGCCTGTATCGAGCACTAAATTTGCACAATCAAACGTCCGCGCATATTTTCTGACATATTCGATTAAGTTTCTTCCGATACCACAGTTTTGGCTGGATGGTTCAACTACAAGATCATCCACATACAAAAACTTGCCGTACATCAGGTTTTCGCTCAGCCGGAACCCAATCAGACCTTGCCATCGTCGGTTACGACGGAATCCCGACAAACGATAACCGGCTTGAGCTTGACGCTGCACTTGGGCTACAAATGCCTCTGCATTCGATAAATGGGGACGAAGTATGCTCATCAGTGGGTAAACCGCCTCGATGTCATCGTTTTCAATAATCTCGTCAATAGATTGCATCATTGAATTCCGCTTACCCGATTTCCGGCGGCGTTCTCGATGCAACCATCAACCGGTTCCAGGCGTTCATTTCGGCTACTGCGAGTGTCAGATCGGATAATTCGTTTTCACTGAATTGCACTTTAGCTAACTGATAGACGGACTCAGGCACTTCGGCATCTCTTAGCACCGTGACGGCCTCTGCCCAAGCCAGAGCAGCAAGTTCCCGCTCGGAAAACACAGTGGCTTCCTTCCACGCCGCCACCAGATGGATCTTAACGATGGATATGCCGCTCTGTTGCGCCAATGGCGCATGCATATTGATGCAATAAGCACAGCCGTTGATTTGTGAGATGCGCAGCCGTATCAGTTCAAGCAAGCCATGATCAAGCCCGCAACCCTGTAAGTATTGATGCAAACCGTACATGGCCTGATAGCCGCTGGTTTGATAGCTGAAGCGTTTGATCATTTGCGACTCCTGTGTTGTTGATTTGATGAAGTTGGTGCTATTCTCACCAATCGAATGGTTTAATGAAAATACCAATAAGTGAAAAAATTACCAAACCAATTTGCCGAAAAAGAATTGTGAGATTAGCGGAACAGATTGAACTTTCCATTGCGGCGAAACCGGCGCAATGCTCGATCAAAGATTGGGTTTACCGCGAGATACGCTTGGCCATTTTAAGTGGCCGTTTGAAACCCAACGTCAGACTGCCCACTACCCGAGATTTCGCCAAACACTACGCTGTTTCCCGCAGCATGGTGGTTTTGGGCTATGAACAATTATTGGCGGAAGGCTATATTGCGTCCCATACTGGCAAAGGCACGTTTGTCTCAGCCAAACTGCCGGATAGTTTGGATAGTTCACCCGCCCCACAAGACCGCGCCGCGGTTTCGCAGCAAGGCCGGCTTTCTCAATTGGGTCAAGTACTGGCGGACAGCCCTTTTTTTTTCGGTGCCGCCGAATCCGCTCCTGTTCCTTTCAAACCCAATCAACCGGATTTCGAGCACTTTCCGTTGAAGATATGGAACCGTATTGCCTCCAAACGTGCGAATGCCTTGCGTCCGCGAAAAATGGGTTACGCTGATCCGACCGGTTACCATCCGTTACGCGCTTCGATCGCAGAGCATTTACGGTATACGCAGCGCATTACCTGCACACCGGAGCAAGTGATCATCACCCACAGCGCCCAGCAAACGCTGGATTTGTGCGCACGCTTGCTGATCGATCCAGGCGATACGGTGTGGATGGAGGACCCCGGTTATCCCGGCGCCAAAACCTTGTTTGCCGCCGTCGGCGCACGGGTGCATGCCGTACCGATTGATTCGAACGGCATGGATATCGAAGCGGCAATTCAAAAGGCTCCTCACGCCAAACTGGCCTACGTGACTTCCGCCCACCAATCTCCAATTGGCCCAGCACTAAGTCTTGAACGCCGAATCGCGCTGCTAGATTGGGCAGTGCGCCATCAAACTACGATACTCGAAGACGATTACGATGGCGAGTTCCGCTTCCACGGTACTCCGATGGCACCCATCAAAAGTCTTGATGCCAGCGATCGGGTAATTTATATGGGCACGTTCAGCAAATTGCTGTTTCCGAGTATCCGTTTGGCTTATGCAGTAGTACCTCAGTGGCTGCAAATGCCGCTTGCGTCGGCAATGAGCTTGACCTGCCGCCATGTCGGACAGGAAGCCCAAGTTGTGCTGAGCGAATTTATTGCCGAAGGCCACTACGCCAGACATTTGAGACGGATGAAGATGATCTACCAGGAACGCGCCGAATCGTTTATTACCGCCTGCGATAATCAGTTGAAAGGTCTACTCGATGTTTGCCCGATTTCCACCGGACTCGATGCCTGCGCATACCTGCCGGAAGGGTTCGACGACGTTGAGGTAACCGAGCGCTTAAAACAAGGCGGCATTGAAGCACGGCCGTTATCGTTTTACGGCATCGAACGTAAGCCGCCCAGCGGTTTGGTTTTGGGTTTCTCGGCGTTCAGACCGGAGCAGAATGTCAGTGGAGTTTGCCGGATAAGTGAAATTCTATGACATGCTTTGCGAGCAGTACATTCGCCCAGCGGCCTTTGCACTAAACACAATCGATACGTACGCGACGCGTCGAGCTTGGAAAAGCCTGGCTTAATGCGTTTGGCATTCTATAGAGATGTCTAATTTATCTTTACGCAAGAGTGTGGTGCAAAAACCGGAAAAGCCAATTACTACAACCGACCACCAGTCTTGAGATCGAATGAATACTGAACTATTCACTGAAGCAAAAATTATCGAATCATGGCGCAAGAACACGCTACCGTGGACTGTTGCCGTGCGAAAGAATCGTATCGAGAGCCGAAAACTGATTACCAATCAAGCTATTGTCGACACAATACTCGATCGTTCACCTCGCTCTGTTATCGATATAGGCTGCGGTGAAGGATGGCTGGTTCACGAACTTGCGGTCAATGGTATCGATGTAATCGGCTTAGACGGCGCAGCGGCGTTTATTGAAGCAGCTCAACATGCCGGGGTCGGAGATTTTCGAGTAATGTCTTACGAGGATATTGCTTACCAAAAACTCGGAGCGACAGTAGACATAGCCGTCTGTAATTTCTCGCTTTTCGGAAAGGATTCAGTAGAAGGGATATTTAAGAAAGCTCCATCGCTGTTAAATTCGCGTGGTTCGTTGATCGTCCAAACGTTACACCCGATTATCTCTTGTGGCGACCTTCCCTACCGGGATGGATGGCGAGAAGGTTCATGGGCTGGATTTAGTTGCGATTTCTCCGACCCGGCACCGTGGTATTTTAGAACAATTGAAAGTTGGATAAGCTTGTTCGTGGCTAACGGATTTCGGCTCAGCGCGGTTCGTGAGCCGATCCACCCAACAAATCAGAGACCAGCCTCGATAATTTTCGTTGGCGAAATGCCCGACTAATTGTAACGACCAGATCGTTTTTTGCCAGACGCAAAACTTAACGGCTATCGGCTATTACAAAAATCAAAATCGAGGCAATAGGTTAGGTACAAATAGTATTACTTTTTTATAAAAACGTGATACTTTATTTGGCACAGTTGAGCCGCTTCTATGCCCGAACCAAGCTTATCGGCGACGCTGATAAGGATGCCGCTCGACATGAATCAATTGTTAACTCAACCGAAGGCCAAGCCATGATCAATCGATCCGAAACAAATCCGCATGCCGAATTTACCGGCCGGCGCCAGTCGAACCAGTCGGCTGACGCTTGTATTACTTCCATCAATGTCAGTAAAGTCGCGAACGTCGTTTTTAAAGGTAAAACCGTACCGACCGGTATTTTTAAACAAGCGGTCAGCGGCTTGGTTCACATCGGCATGAACGGCGTAGAAGACGACGAGCAAGCCGATTTACGCTGCCACGGTGGCCCGCATAAAGCCGTATATATTTACGGATTGCCCGGATATGCCTATTGGGAGTCCTTTTTGGGGAGAAAACTGACATCGGGTACCTTTGGAGAAAACCTAACGGTAGACAATCTGACCGAAGACACCATCCGAATTGGCGATCTTTTGATTTGCGGGAAGTTAGTGATGCAAATTAGCGAGCCGCGCATATCTTGCTTTAAATTGGCGATGACGCTCAACGAAGACCCAGGATTTTCAAAAACGTTTTTGGAAGACGGCCGGGTTGGGTTTTATGCGCGGGTATTGCATGCGGGGACTGTGATGGCCGGAGATCGCTTGATACACGAACCCGTTTCCACGCTATCGCCGACAATCCGCGAGTTCGTTCGCGCTTGTTACGATCCAAATGCGACGCTGGCGGCACTGAAATTTGCGCGAAATGCCGTGGATTTATCGCCGGAATGGCAAGCGTTGCTGAGCAAGCGTGCTTCGGCGTTGACGCTGGCCCGCCAAGGCAAGGGGTGGTCCGACTTCAAGGCCTTTACCGTAACACAGCGCGAAATGGAAGCCGCAGGCATCTTGTCGTTATATTTAACACCGAACGACGGCGCGGAATTACCAGCGTACCTACCGGGGCAACATATTTCGCTACGTGCGGAACTCCCTGAGTACGGTGCGCTGGTTAGACCCTATTCGCTGTCTTCATGCCAGACGGTTGCCAATACTTTCCGAATAACGGTCAAACGGATGCAAGCTATTGAGGAAAAAAATCAAAGCGCGTCAATGTCGCGCTATTTACACGATTCCGTGCAAGTCGGCGACGAACTGCAGGTCAAAGCGCCTGGTGGGCGCTTCTTTATCGACGAAACCGACGACTCGCCACGCGTGCTATTCGCCGGCGGCGTTGGCGTTACGCCGCTGTTTGCCATGTTTGAACACGCCGCCGCTTCTCACTGCACGACCACGCTGGTTTATGCCGTCCGTAACGATAGCGAACGTTGCTTCCAGCACGCTATCGAAGCGCTTTGCAAAAAACACAGCCATCTGAAGGCCATTTTTCTAGCCGAAGCCGAGTTCGAATCCAGGCCGTCGGAATATACAAAACAAGGCCGTATAGACGAGGATCTGCTGACAGAGCTGGATTTAGAGGCCGCAAGCTTTTTCTTGTGCGGACCTTTGGGGTTTCTGGACGAAGTCGAAGGGATATTGAAACACGCGGGAATTCCGGAAAATCGAATCCATATCGAAGCCTTTGCAGCGCGTTCCAAAAATACAACCCGGCTCGCATTCGAAACAGCAGGCGCAGAATACACCGTGACCTTCTATAAATCCGGTCTTTCCGTTCAATGGACGCCCGATCAAGGGACGCTACTCGATTTGGCCGAAGCCAACGGACTGCGGCCACCATTCGCTTGCCGCGCCGGCACCTGCCAATCCTGCACAACAACAATTCTTTCAGGCTCTGTCGATTATCTGGAACTCGTCGATCCGCTGTCACCCGAGGAAACCTTTATTTGCTGCACCATACCAATTTCGGATGTGGTATTGGACCTCTAAATTTGTTGTTTAAGTGAGCACTCAACGGGCGCCATCACTTTTCCGCCGGATGTGAAAAAGGATGCAATTGCGGGATGAGTGCGGCAACGAGTTCCAGTCGCCCCCACAGTACACCGCGAAGTGTGATCATAGCGTCGGCGATTTGTTGTATTTTCGCCGGCGGCCCTTGCACCAGGATCACCTCCAATGTCCGCTCGCCGTCGAGCAACACGTGGAGCGATGAAATGACCTCCGCAATATTTTGACGCTGCAAGTCAGACAACTTTTGCTGTACGCCTGTCGCCAAATTGTCATAAAACAGCGTTATGGTGCCGACCATCACGTGATCGCCGACTTCGTTACGATGTTCAACGAGCGAGCGGTGAAGGATTTTGGCGATGGCTTGAGAACGATTGGCAAAGCCGCGTTCGTTGACCATAGCGTCGAGTTCGGTCAACAGGTCTTCCGGAAGTGTCATACTGATCCGGCTCGCCAGACGTTTTGTGTCGTTTTTGATTTCCGAATTCTTAGAAGCGTGCTTAGTCATTTCAATTCCAGATTATGTTGTCATTAGGTAATCGCCAAAACACGTTGCCTTCCGGCGGACCGACCGGCTTTGGACGACTTTCACATAGGCCCTGCTTCCGTATTTCCCCATGGTTACATACTAAGCGCCGGACAAACCACAAGGCTTTCCGAGAATCTGGCCAGTTTGCCTACAAATTACCGGCGCCTTTGAGCGAGCACATTAACCGAACTTCCTCGAGCCAAAAACTTCCCGCACCCATCTCGGCTGCCTGCGTTTCGTTTGCAGCAGACCCAGTTCCGTTGCAGCAGTGGCTTCCCGCAGGTTAATCGGGCTATTTTATATTGACGAAGCAGTTATATGCATTCCGGTTTGCAATAAGCCTTTTAAGCTTATCGACCAAGACATTTATGCCGAGCCTACTCATCGAACATTACGTCCTGCAGGAATGGCTCTCCGTGAATCGCTGGATTTGGTTTTACCCATTTTGACATCGCAGGTGGATTTGGCGAATTTGCACTAAAATCAGCCTCTCCTGCAAAACGCTCGATACACCAGCGCCTCGACGCTTGACAATAGGTTCGAGATCGCTTGATTTAACCAAAAATGAGAAATCCCCCGGCTCAGCCGGGGAGACAGCAAAAGTTTGACATTTAGAGGAGTCCATCAGGAAACTCCAGAGCGTGAGCCGCCAAGCAAACGCAAGAGGAGAACCTGATGGA
>JAQTYP010000123.1 GCA_028688235.1 Methylomonas sp. | reverse complement strand
CCAACAAGCATCTTAGGGTCATCAGTTCCACCCAGTTGCTGGAGCAAGCCAAAATTGCCCTGTCGATGGCAATGGGGACACCGTATAAGGAGTTCGATGAGGTGAAGGTATCCGCCGAACACTCTCCGACATTCGGGGCGGTCAGCTCGAGTCCCGATCAGTTGAATAAAGATTGGGTTGCCGAGGCGCTGGAGCAGCGCGCCGACCTGAAAGCGATCAATTTAAGACAGGAAGCCAATCATATTTTATTGGCTAAATATAATCGCGACCTGCTACCGCAAGTCGACGTCACCCTGAATGCCGGTTACCAAGGGTTGAGCGAAGGCGGGCGGGCGACTACATTCGGCGATTCGTTGTACCGGAACGTGCCGGGGCCTAATGTGTCCGGGCAGTTAACCTTCTCTTATCCATTGGAAAATAATACCCAGGAAGGCTTGTTGGCCCGCCAGAAAGCCGTGACCAGAAATACCGAAATCGGCATGGGACAACTGCAAAGAACCATCAGCGCCCAGGTCGATGTCGACGTATCGTTGTTGACCAGACGCATGGCCGAGAAAACCATGGCCGAGAAAGCCGTTGCCTTTTATCAACCGGCCGTCAACGAATTGGCCGAGCGGGCGATGAAGAGCGCACCGATGATGCTAAACTTGCTGGAATACGAAGATCGCCTGGTAGCGGCAAAAATCAACCGGCTGCAAGTCGAAAGCGCTTTGGCCAAGCTCATTGCCGAAGTGCGTTTTCAAACCGGCACATTGATTGTCGGCAATGATGAAACTCTTGCTGTCAATCTGGAGAGTCTGCAGCGTTTTTGATTCGATTTAGCCCTCGGCCATGTTACTTGCTAGCTGATTATTTAAAAAGTCAAAAAAATTTTGATGAACCCCTTAAAAAATATCAATCGTTATTTGCCAACATTAACAACGGCTCTGTTCGTTGTCATGTTGATCATGGTTTATTTTTTTAAATCGATATTTATCACGATTAATGCCGGAGAGGCAGGTGTCTTATATAAACGGTTTTCCGGCGGTACGGTCACCGATATCGTTTATAACGAAGGTTTCCATGTTATTTTTCCATGGGATATTATGACCATATACAATACGCGGGTTCAGGAGAAAACTTATTCGTTGTTCGTATTGACAGCCGAAGGTTTGCAAATCGAACTCATCGTATCCATTCGTTATTATCCTGAACGGCCAGCGGTAGCGGTATTGCATCAAAAAGTCGGCCCAGATTATCTGGATAAAATCGTCGTTCCCGAAATAGACGATACCTTGCGTCAAACGGCCGGCACAATGACGTTGGACGATATTTATATGAGCAAGGGCGCAAGTCTGTACAGAATTCTTGCCAAAGCCATTTTCAAAATCGAAAAGAATTACGTGACCATACAGGACGTTATCGTGCGCCAAATCATCTTGCCCAAGCAGGTGGCAGTGGCAATAGAGAGCAAGGTCGAACAAAAGCAGTTATCCGAAGCCTATTTATATCGACTGGAGCGCGAGAAGAAAGAAGCCGAAAGAAGAATTATCGAAGCCGAGGGGATTTATCAGTACAACACCAAAATTAACAAGTCGCTGAATGGCGATGTTTTGAAGTGGAAGGGCATAGAGGCAACCCAAGCACTTGCCGGGTCGAATAATTCCAAAGTCATTGTGATTGGTAGCGGCGGCAACCAATTGCCTATCATCTTAGGTGGAGGCGGACAATAACGATGCGTAACAGAGCCACTATCGTTCTTCTGATTATTATCGGCTTGCTGTTGCTCAGGTTTGTTTATGGCTATCTTTCATCGTACCACTACTCGTTAGACAAACGCGCCAAATTGGCGGCACGAAAACATCCCGATATTCACATCGCCGTCGTATGGGATAAAAACGATAACAGCTTTATGAAAGGCGTATTGATGGCGGTCAACGAAATCAATCTGCAAGGTATTTCTCTCAAGGCGGACGATAAAACGATCAAGGCAAGATTCGTTTTGCACGAATATGATGATTCCACCGAGGAAAGCTCAAAACAGGCAAGATTAAATATTGCCGGCGATCAGCGCATAGTGGCGGTTTTGGGGCATTCGACATCGGTTTCGGCGATACCCGCATCCATTACTTACGAATATAATGGTATATTATTCATTTCGGTGGTTGCAACTTTGCCTACATTAACCAATCATAATTTCAAATATACTTTCAGCACAATTCCTTCCGAGTTTTTTTTTGCTAACCAATTGGTTCAATTCGCGCTAAAAAGAAACTGGTATAGATTGGTGGTATTGCATGCAAGAAACCCTTATGGCCTGGGTTTTTATGAAACCTTTGCTTCTCAACTCGAGCCGCCCATGCAACTCGTCAGTGTAAAGTCCTATTTTCCTGATCAAAATAAATATAACGATTATAAGGAACTGGTTTACACGATTATGAAATACGATTTCGATGCGGTGATTTTGGGCGATGCCGAACAGAATGCGGCGGAAATGATCAAACAATTACGGCATATGGGGATGAATAAGCCCATTCTGGGTGGAGACGGCCTCGATAATTTGAGAATATGGGAATGGTCCGGGAATACGGCTAATCAGGTTTATGTGGCTTCCACGCTGCAGGGCGAAAATTCTCCCGACAGCAAGGAGACTGCCTTGTTCGAAAGTAATTATGTGATTCAGCAAGGCTATGAAGCCATGCATATTCTGGCCGACGCCATCCAAAAAACGGGTTCCAGCGAGCCAATTTTGGTTGCATCGACATTGAAATTTAACTACAGGCAAGGGTATTCCGGTTATATGTTCGACACCAATGGATTGATTACAAATAAGCATTTGTATGTCAAAGAATATAGAAACGGTAAGTTTATCATGGCCGAATAGGAGTAATATTGACATGACGCCGGCAATTTATTTCTTTTTGAGTTTGTTGATTGGTATATTGGGTAATAACAAAAAAATGGGCTTCTGGGGTTATTTTTTTGGTTCCCTGATTTTTACGCCTTTTGTTGGTTTGATATTGTTGGCAGTGTCTGCGGATAAAAAGGAATAGTCGTCACTTGGAATTCCGGCAATTTGCACGGAAAGGATTAGTTATGATTAATACTGGGTGTACGGTTTTAAAAGAAGACGGTGTACTGACGGCCTGTACGAATAGGCAGGGCTTGTGCGGCTATGCCTGTTGCCAATTCGGCGAGGGTAACTGGATTATGTTATTGCCGGGCGAATATGAATTGGCATTGCAGCAAGGTCTTAAAATGGATCATCTCGATTGCGAAAATAAACAGCATGCCGTTTGCCGTTCACCGTGCCAGACTGGCGATTTAAAACCTATCGATTGCGCCTGGTATCCTCTTTTTCCGGCAAATCGGGACGCTACAAAGTTTTTGGTGGCCGATCACCGTAAATGCCCGATTCCAAATCGCGAATTAATCGAGAAAATGATGGCTACCCATGTCTCTGCGCTGGCATGGGAACGCCGCTATCCGGGAAGTCTGGGGCAAATGGTCGCCTCGAGCCGTCATTTTGTCGGTTACATGCCGTTCCCTTACAAAATAGAAAACGGTACGGTAACGAATATGACGGCGGAAGAAATGCAGGCAATTTCTCTCCCTAAGGAATTCCCAAGAAATTATATTTGTAAAGAATGGATGCATGTCGAATCGGGATATACCGCTATCGCTACGCCAGAAGACAATGAAGAATAAATCTACTTTTTTTGCTTTAACTCTGCTGGCGCATACCGGCTCGGTTTATGCTCAGTATGAGCTTTATGACGGTAGTTACGGTCAATTATCGGTTGGGTTGCATGTGCAATTGGCGAGTTTGGCAGAAATAAATAATCATTCGGGTGGCGTTGGGGGAAGTTGGGGTAGGGAGAATCTTAGCGAATTTTATTGGGAGCATACCGTCGAGCCCAACGTCAAGGGATTCATTAACTTGCCTCGGGGCAGTCAATTGTATAGCGGTTTCAGCATGATTTACAGCGCGATGCTGGGCCACGATCCATCCGGCATTACCTACAGAGGTTCGCCGCGCGACAGCCGTGAACGCGGCGATTTCAAGCCTTATCCAGATTATAAGGATTGGTTTATGGCCGAGGAAAAATACATAGGCTGGCGCTCGGGCACTTGGTTCGAAGGTTTGGGCGAGAATGCGATCGACTTGTCAGCCGGTTCTCAGGATTATAAATTGGGCACCGGTTTATTATTGGCTAACGGTACCGATGACGGCGGTTTTCGCGGTTCGTATTGGATAGGTTCCAGAACGGTTTTTATCAATACCTTGATCGCCCGCATTAATACCGGCGGTTTTAAATTGGAAGGGTTTTATCTGGAAAATAACCCGCGCAACCCCGATAACCGAAAGCGATATACGGGAATGAATATTGAATATAACTACCAGGATATTGCCAATTTTGCCTTTAGTTATATCAACGATCACGATTTCGGCGAGCCTCTGGTCGCTATTACCGATGCCTACGATTTTAGGCTCGATTTCAAACCATTCGCTACCGCTTTGCCGGGCTTATCCATCAGCACGGAATACGTTCGTCAGTACAATAATAAATTGACCGATAGCGACCCAGCGGATCCCACCTTGTATTGGTATGGCGAAATGGGCAAAAAAACGGTTTCGGGTGGTTTCGGGCAGATAGAATATAAGTTTTCGGATTTGACGTGGCAGCCTGCCTTGAGCTACCGCTATTCGGCGATGGGTAAAGGCTTCGATTTTATGAATTTCGGTTTCAAAACTTGGGGAACCTGGTTTCAGGGCGAAATAACCGGTGAATTCATTTCGGATACCACTAATTTATTTACGCATTTAACTCGGCTTGTCGTATCGCCGCGCGACGATGTGACCGTCAACCTGCTTTACTATCACTTCGATTTCGACGACCCTGAAGTATGGGGTGTGAGTTCGCCGCGTTTCGGCAATGAAGTGGATTTGATTGCGGATTGGTCGGTCAATAACACGGTCGATTTATCCGCCGGCATCGAAACCTTTATCCCGGATAATGGCGGAAAGGAAGTATACGGCGGTAATAAAATGTGGATACAGGGCATGGTCTATGCGTCTTTTAAATTTTAACGTTTTTTTTTGCGGTTTGTTTTTTGCCGTAACTTTGGCTCGTGGCGAGGATTTTAAGGAAATGCCGCCCGATATTGCCCGCATTATCCAACGTGGCGAGTTGATCGTTGCGATGCATGCCGAAGATGTGCCGTTGTTTTGTTATCACAACAATAATAACGAATTAGAGGGTATCGATATCGAATTGGCGCGCGATATAGCCGAAAAATTGGGCGTTAAATTAACCTTGAACAAAGACGCCACGACTTTCGACGACGTGGCGCAAACGGTTGCCAATAGAAAGGCGGATATCGCTATCAGTTCGTTAAGCGACACTTTGGAACGATCGACCACCGTTCGTTTTTCCACGCCTTATTGGTCGCTCAGGCAGGCTTTGCTGGTTAACCGGCTGAAATTGTCGGCCTATAAAGACCATCCTGATTTTAACGAGATCGAGTTGTTGTTGAATCAGCCCGGTATTGCCATCGGAGTTTTAAAGGGAAGTTCTTACGTCGATTTTGCAAAGAAAATTTTTCCACAGGCAAGCATTCAAAGTTACGACATCATCGCGCAAGGTATAGACGACACTAAAAAGGCTAAATTGCTGGCATTTCTCTACGACGAAGTCGAAATTATGAATTGGAATAAAATTCATCCGGAAGATAGTCTGTTTTTGAAATCCGATTATATTGCTCAAAGCGAAGATACTCTGGCTATTGCCGTGCATTGGCAAGATAGCCATTTATTGTCTTGGTTGAATCTTTATATAGAAAAGAATAGAAATAGCTTTCTTAAAAAGTTAATAATTAAATATCAACAAAAATAAGCCTAAATAAGGGCTTTCTAAAAGGAAGTCCGCATATAATGAAATTAAATAATTCGAATATTTTTTATAAAATAATTAATAAATTAAACGGGGGTTGGCTGCTCAGTCCCTGGTTAATTTTTGCCGGCGTTTTTATCGGTGCCATGATAGGCATTTTCGACAAGGAATTGGCAAAGGATTTGTTGCCGTTCGGTACTTTGTATTTGAGGTTGTTGCAAATGCTGGTTCTACCTATGTTGATGACGGCCGTTATTTCGGGCTTAGGTAATTTGTTCGTGTCCGGCATGAAAAAAAGCCAGCTTACCCGCTTGATCGCATTCGTATTTATCGGATTGATGATGGCGAGTTTCATTGGCCTGATGTTTGGGATATTCGGGCGGCCGGGAAGCGGATTGGAATACGAAGCACAAGTGACTCTTGGGAAAACCATCAACGAAAGCGAACGCAATGCCATTAACCCCGCTCAAGCGCAACATCCGAGTATGTTTGCCTACGTTCAGGCGATGATTCCCGAGAATATCTTTAATGCGCTGGTGCGCGGCGATACCCTGTCTATTTTGTTTTTTTCCTTGTTGACAGGCTTGAGCATGGGTTTGTTGAAAACGGATGCCAGTAAAACAGCATTGATTGTCGTCGATGCGTTTTATAATATTTTTCTGTCCATCATCGGCTGGATGATGTATATCCTGCCGTTCGGGTTATTGTGCTTGTTCGCCGGACAGATTGCCCAAGTCGGCATGGATATAGTTTGGGCAACGGCCAAACTGATAGAATATATCTATATTTCCTGCATCGCCACGATGTTGATTTATAGCATCGTCATTTGGTGGCAGATCAGACATCGCTATTCCTATTGGCAAACCCTGGCTGGATTACGGCAGCCGATTGCGGTTGCTATCGGTACCGCCAGCAGTTTTGCCACCATTCCTTCGGCATTGAATGCTTTGATCAACAATCTTAAAGTCGATCAGCGTGTTGCCGATTTGGTAATCCCTTTGGGAATGACCATCAACCCACCTGCATCGGTATTGCAATTTGCGATTTCCAGCGTGTTTATCGCCCAAATTTATGGAGTGGATTTGCAGTTCGGCCAGCTGTTGATGGTATTTGTTGGTGCTATCTTGGCGGCGCTGGCTTCGTCGAGCGCGCCGAGTATCGTGGCCTTAAGCATGATTGCGATGATACTTGATCCTTTGGGTTTGCCCAGCGGCGTAGCCATCATTTTATTGGTGGCCATCGATCCTGTTGTCGACCCCATCGTGACCGGGTTTAACGTACTATCCAATTGTGCCTTGACCGTTGCGGTAGGGAGCGAACCGGCGAAATCCGAAGGCTGAGAGGATAGGGAACGATATATACATCCCGTGTTGGGTGGCGTACGGTACATTTGCCGCCCAGCACCTCGATGAGGACTGGGCAGAACTCTTTCAAGCCATAATTCTCAATAAAGCGGCCCGGGTCATCCCTCAAAAACCTCCTTCGCCCGGGCTCATGTGTGGAGTGGAAAATACTCATAATCCGATAAAGTCTGATGGCATAAGGAATGAGGTATTGTTTGCCGAAAAAGAGTGTGTAATAGTGCGTCATCGAGAAGACAGCGCCTTTATCTGTCGACACCCAATAATAAAAAAATGGAAGCTATGAAAACTCCGATAGACATCGCTGTTACCGGCGCTGCTGGTCAGATCAGTTATTCTTTGTTATTTCGCCTGGCCGCAGGCGACTTACTGGGGCCCGATCAACCGATTGTATTACGATTGTTGGAAATTACGCCGGCTCTGGATGTCTTGAAGGGCGTGGTCATGGAATTGACCGATTGCGCCTTCCCCTTGTTGCATAAGGTGCTTGTTACCGACGATCCGAAGGTGGCGTTCGATAAGGTCGATTACGCATTTCTATTGGGAGCCAAGCCGCGTAAGCAAGGAATGCTTAGAAGCGATTTGTTATCGCAAAATGCCGAGATATTTACCGCGCAAGGGCGAGCCTTAAACGAAGTGGCCAGTCGGCACGTCAAGGTGCTAGTAACCGGCAATCCTGCTAATACCAATGCCTATTTGGCGGTCAATAGTGCTCCGGAGCTTTCGCCGGACTGCTTTGCGGCGATGACGATGTTGGACCATAACCGAGCGGTCAGCCAATTAGCGTTGAAATGCGGAGTGCCGACACGGGATATAAAGAACGTTATGGTTTGGGGTAATCATTCCTGTATGCAATATCCGGATTTGCATCACGCGCGGGTTATGGGTCAGGAAGCCATGTCATTGGTGGAGGAAGACTGGTTTAAAAACGAATTCGTGCCGACGATTCAGCATCGCGGCACCGAAGTCATCAAAGCCCGCGGCCAATCCAGCGCAGGATCCGCGGCCAATGCCGCCATCAAGCATATGTCGGCCTGGATATACGGCACCGACGAAGGCGATTGGGTCAGTATGGCGGTGCCGTCCGACGGCAGTTACGGTATAGAGCCGGGATTGGTGTATTCGTTCCCGGTGACGGTTTCGGAAGGTAAATACCATATCGTCAAGGGGCTCGATCTCAACGAATACAGTCTGGAAAAATTGAAGCAAAACCAAGTCGAGTTGATCGAAGAAAGGCATACGGTCGAGCATTTGTTGTAATGTCTTGGCGGCGTAGTGCGATATCTGAATATCCCTGGGGCGAATTCGTTCGCTCCTGGACCGATCTCAACCTGTGTTCGAGTAGCTTCCAGGCATTCCGTCGGGCGAGCCGTCGCGCATGAGGGTCTAATTTCAGGGATTGTCGATGTTCCGTATTCCTAACGCGTCGCTTGTGAATCAGCGATAGCCGGGGAGGCTTTATGCCGATTGCCCCCTTTTATGCCA
>JAQTYP010000122.1 GCA_028688235.1 Methylomonas sp. | reverse complement strand
CTTCCGATCTTATCTAAATTATCGAACTTGGGTGTGCCGAGATAGGTATCGCGCGATACATTACCCAGGCCTCCGCTGCTCTGAACCGTCCCTATCGCTGGGAGTCCGGGATTCGGCAACGACTGCCTATGCTGATACTCGGCGTTAATGAAAGCGCGCACCGGACTGCCATTATCGTAGGTAAGCGTCAAGCCAAAATTCTGCCGATTCAGCTCCTGAAAATTGATAAACGTATCGGAGCCCTCTATTTCACCGGTAAAACGTGCTTTCAAGGCGCCATCCGAAGTCAGCGGACTATTTAAATCGAATTGCCCGCTAGTGATATCGCCGTCGAACCCATCCCAGCCACCCCGGGTAAAACTGACTTCCGCACCCAATCGATCATAAGGACGTTTGGTGATAACGTTGATAATCCCGCCGCCGTCGCCGCCATCCCCGAAAGTCGTACTTCCTGGCCCTTTTAATATCTCGATATTTTGAATATGACTGAGAGCGGAAAAATCTGTATCGGGAAAAAATAATTGTCGAATGCCGTTGCGGGTTTGCTGGGCCTGAAAGCTGCGAACATTCACTTTTGCAAAACGACTAAAACGAGTTCCGAATACACTGGCAGATGGCACCTGATCCACAATATTACCGATGCTGCGGGCGCCTTGTTCTTCAAAGGCTTTATTGGTAATGACCTGAATGCTTTGCGGCACTTGGGTAATTTCAAGCGGCAACTTCGAACCTGCCGTGGAGGTTTCGGCTTGGTAAGGCATGGCATCGTATGTTTCATCGGATTTACCACTCACCATCACTACCGGTAAAGTCGCCGCATCCGTTTGACTCCGATTCTCCACCACTTTCAACGTGACAGTATTGTCGCCAGTGAGTGTGTGAACCAATCCACTACCCGCCAATAGCTTTTGTAAGCCTTCTTCCACCGTGTATTCACCATTCAGTCCCGGACTGCTTTTACCATCGGTCAATCGGGCATCCGCCGATAACAGAATGCCTGCGCTCCCGGCAAACTGGCTGAGCGCATGGCTTAACGAGCCGCTACTGATTTGATAATGGCGCTTGGTGGTGTTCTCGCCATTGCCTTCCGCCATGGCGGAAGGCACGACGATTAAAGCAGAAGCCAATAGCAAGCCGTTGAGGGTTTGCTGCAAGCGGGACGATTGTCGCCCGAGACTCCGGTTGTTTTTTCGCTTTGACATGGTGTTTTCCCTTTTAATAAATGTTGCTCTCATCCCTATTGCCAATCGAAAACGAAAAAGGGGAACTCAAAAATGGAAAAAATTTTAAATAATTTTTAACCTATTGTTTTTGCATGAAAAATAATTTCAATTTTTTGCCTGAAATCTTGGCTAATTGACCGGCAACCTGGTTAAAGAGTTGATAGCTCAGCAGAAGAATGGCAAAAAAGGTGTGAGCAGTCTGGTCCGAGACTGTCGGATTGATTCGCGGCAGGGATGGCGTCAAATTGTGCGCCTTAACGAGGCAACACTTTTACCCACAGCGGCAGTGGGTTTGAGATTTTGACTGGCAGGGTTTCTTCCAGCATGGCCAGAGCGCGCTCGGTATCGTTGAGCGGGAACGCGCCGACGATGCGCAGAGCGGCAATCTGCGGATCGCAGGTGATATAGCCGTGCCGGTAGCGGTTGAGTTGCAGGAGAAATTCGCTGAGAGGCATGTTGTCGGCCAGCAGGAAGCCTTGCGTCCAGGTAGGGCGGTCAGCACGCATGGCGGTTACGGCCTCGATCTGTTCCGCATTGAAACGCGTGGTTTGTCCGGCATGCAGGGTTAGTTTGCTTGATTCCGGTTTGCCCGGTTGAATCTCGACGGCATCGGCAAATACGCTGACTTGGCTATTGCCGGGTAGTTGCCTGACACTGAAACGCGTACCTAACGCACGAACCCGGCCTTCCTGGCTATCGACGACAAAGGGTCGATGTGATCCGGCATTGTCCGGCGCGGTTTCGATGTAGATTTCGCCGGATACCAATTGCAGTTTGCGTAGGTCGGGCGTGTATTCCACATTGAAGGCGCTGTCGGTATCCAGGATAACTTTCGTGCCGTCTGCCAAGGTGATGGTTTGCGTGGCGCCTACCGCCGTTTGGTAATCCGCCGTCCAGGCCCGTAAATAGCGGCCTTTGGAAATTTGCCAACCGAACAGGCCAATAGCGCCAAATATTGCCAAGGCTTTTAGTGTACGTCGACGGTAAAGATCGGGCTGATTTAGGGCGGCAGAAGCTGCTTGCGACGGCAGGTTTTGCAGTTTGTGGGTAAAAAACTCGACCCTTGACCACGCTGCCTGAGGGTCGGGGTGGGCGTTCAACCATGCCTGCCATTGCTCAATTTCGGTTTTGGATACTTGGCCCGAACCTAATATTGCAAACCACTCGGCGGCTTCCGCCAGAATGCTGGGATGAATGTCTATACGGGCGGACTTTAACATTTGGGTTTTTAAAGTTCCGTGGTCAGAAGATGGAGCATGGCGCTGGACATGTATTTTTTGACCATGCGATCCGTTACGCCCAGTTGCTTGCCAATTTCGACATAGGTCAGGCCATCCAATTGTGCCATTAAAAATGCCTTGCGCACCTTGGTCGGCAGTTGATTGAGCAGATCGTCCATTTCCTGAAGCGTCGCCAGGATAACCGCATTCTCCTCAGGCGATGGCATCAAGGCTTCGGGATAGGCGGCGATTCTCTCCAAATAGGCCTGTTCTATCGCCGATTTGCGCCAATGATTGATGAGCAAGCCTTTGGCGATGGTGATCAAGTAGGCGCGCGGTTCGCGTATGTCGTGAACACCGTTTGATGCGATAACACGCATGAATGTATCGTGGGCATGATCCTCGGCTTGCAAGCGGCACTGTGCCCGCTTCTGCAACCAGCCGAGCAGCCAGGAATGATGTTCGCGATAAAGCTGAGTCAGCGCATCATTGGCAACTAATTCAGTCGTCATCGATAATGCCCATCCATGGTTGAAATACTTAATTTCAACGCAAAATACAGAGTGTTAATCATGATTTTGGTTACCCCGCTTCATCCTATCGAGTGTTGATTTTGCCGCCCTCAAACGGGTTAGTTTTTTCGTAAAAAACTGTTTAACAAGCAAAAAATATTCCATGTATCCTGGCCTGGATTTGATTCTGGAGTTTTTCCGACATAAGATAAATTAATTCAGTCGGTTATAAATACCTGAATCCGTGACTCCACATATTGCCAGACCTTTTATTCGTCATACTCTTCCAAAATTCGCTGAATTTAAAAGTGTGGTCCGGGCAATCGAGTTTAACGGCTAGAAATGCAGCGTATTATCTGGAATATTTTCCCTGCATGATTCAATTTGATGGACTTTAGGCGCAGGATTCCCAAGCCACTGTGAATTTGCGGCGTTGTGCTATCGATGGCAGAGCGATCAGTCGCTAGCCGGCGGCGAGTTTAGCGTCGGTGGATTCAAAAGCGATGAAACCGGGACAGCTCTGTGAAAAGCGCAGCTTCAGCCGGTGCCCGCTACGGATGAGTCGCGCGGCCAGATACATCAGTTCCTGGATCACGGTTTTGATACGCCGCCGCTTGGCAGGATGCCTGACCGGGCTTTGTTCGCCCAGCAAGCCGATCAGGCCTATCCAGCGCAGGATGTTGTAGCTATAGGCGCTGAGACTCATGATCAGGTCGTTGGTGGCAAATTTGCCGGACGGCAGGCGCTCGATGTCCAAATCGGTTTTGAATTCGCTGTGAAATTGTTCGGCGGTGGCGTGGTCACGATAGAGGGCGATGATGCGTGCGTCGTCATATTCAGCGGCATCAAGACTGGTCCACCAGCCTTCGATTTCGATATCCGGTAGCACGAGGGATTGGCCTTGAGCCGTGATGGTGCGCTCGGTGATTTGCATGACCCGGCGCCAGGTATAGATTTTACCGTTGCGCGTGTGGTGCTCCATGACGCTGAACAAAGCCACGCGTTTGCCTTCGCGCGGTGTGGTCCACTGGCCGTGTTGTTCGGCGTAGGCCAGCCAGGCGTCGATATCTTGTTTACGTGGATTCCATTTGATGATGAAGTCAACTTGGTCGGCTGTGTCTAAATCGATACGATTGTCGAGGGCGTCGTGACCGCCATCCAGACGCACCAATAACGGTAATGCGGTTAAGCGTTTGGCGGCGACCAAGCCACGTTCCAGCGCATACCGAAATTCGTATTGGCAATGCTGCTTGCCTTCGCGCAGTTCATTGCCAATACACCAGCCCTCTTTACCCAGATAGAGGGCGATCGGGGCGTAGCCGTCAAAACCTTTGTAGGTTCGGGAGACGCCTTCCTTGCGGGTTTTTTCGTTGTTCATAGGGTAGACATCGATGTCCAGCGCGACATGGCCTGTGGCTAACGGCGTCACGGGCACCTGGGCATGAGTCAGGAAATCGAGGTTGCTTTGATAAATGATCGGTAATAAGGCGTCAGCGTGTTCATCCAGCCGCTGTCTGAGGCGAGCGCTAGAGGGCACGTGCTGAATCGACAGCGCAGCTTTGAAGTAGTCGTCATTGCGATGGTTTTCAATGGCCTCGAAATCACTTTTGCCCAGGCAAAGCGTGCCAATGATACTTTTGATAATATCCGCGTGAGAAATACCGTGCCGTAATGGAATACCTTTTTCCAAGGCCTGATTGAGCTGACCATAACGATTTAAACATAAACCGACCAAGGCTAATCCAGAGTGACTGGTATAAAATTCAGTGTCAGATTGTTCCAGGATAAACCGCTTCATGAATCACTCGCCGGGTGAATGGAAGAATAGCGGTATTATCCCAGAATAAGCGTTTTAAATCATTGCGTTGCGGCCGTGGATGACCTTTTAAGTCACGGATTTAGGAAATAATCAAAATTCATAACCAAGCTGACATTTCAACTAAGCACTGGAAAATTATTAAGGAAAAGTGTGTCATTTCACTTATTTTTTCATGAAAAATAAGTGAAATGCCGAAGTGTTGAATATGAAATATGGGCGCCGTTAGTGTTAACCGTTGTGAATACAAGCACGTAGGAAGTAGGCGGCAAAGTACGTTCTATACTTCGACCAAGACAGGACTATCTTCTTCGTTGAACTAAACGTCTGCTTTTATCAAATCAGCTCCGCAAGTACTTTTGAATTTAAGATATCCGAGTGTCGCCTTTGGGTCGGTCGGCGACCGTCCGCTCTTCAGATTCATCGCCGGAAAGCTGTCATTGAATTCCGACTCCTGAAAGCGGTCGTTCGTCACTGAGTCCAACCGACCCATTGCAGCCCCATTTAACCACCTTTCGAGTGTCTGGTTAATGACGGATGGCAGACGGATATTTGTTGGCGCATTTCACTAAATGCTTGCTTTACTCAGTACATCCAATGCCCACTTGACTTAGATTTAGACTTGGATTTACTTGTCTGTTGGATTTTATTTTGAGCTTCAAATCTATCGTCCGGAACAAGGCTTAGCTTGCTCGTTTTTCCCTGATTTCTGCCACCATCGTCTCCGTTATCAATGCAATGCTTGATCATTTCAGTGAGCGCTTTTTGTGCGATAACTTTGCTGACGTAAGGGCCAAACACTCCTTCTCTGGCCACAAAAAACCATTCATTTGAACCCGTTTTGAAATTGCATTGGCAATAAATTCTTTCAACTTTAAACACTATAAACCTCGTTTTTTGCATATCTTCTAAGATATTGCGGCCTGTTTTGAAAAAAGCATAGTCCTTGGTTACCGAGAAAAATGAGATGTTTTTAACAGAAGCAGTGAATCATTTGCTGTAAACGCTCTGCTTTTATCGGTTGAATTGGCCGTTTCCTGACCCAATTCAAAAAGACATATGGATATCTATCAAGTTTTACATGCTATTCGCATGACAGGCTCGACATCACAACGTGACATCTTTGGCAGTTTGCATGCTTGTTATGATGATGAGCTGTTTAATATCATGCGTTCTTGTGATGCAGGTCAAAAATATAATTCAAAAAAAACATAGTGTTCAGCGCTTTACCTGAAATCATGCTGGCCTTGAGCAAGTTCTGGCACAGCTAATGCTTAAACAGTGAATATCAATCATGCATGGATTACAACATGAAGCAAAGACATTTCTTACCTCTCGTTGCATTACTGGGTGTTGCAAGCACATCCTCGATGGCGGCAACTATTGACGTAACCTATGCCAATTCGGCTGACTTTGGTAATGGTCAAGTTGGCTATATCACTGGTGCCATAGCCCCTAATCCCAATTCGAATAACAATTTGGGTAATGTATCGATTGGTGGAATCAGTTTTACCACGAGCAATGTTGACTATGATTTTTCGTCAAGTGGCCAATTTAATGCCTGGTGCGTGGATATTTATCATTGGATGAGCAATGGCAGTACTATCTATGATGTTGCGACAGCCAGCGATCTCGCCACCGAATTATCTAAACTACGTCCCGGCACACTAGGGCAGATACGGGTCGACAACATGATTAAATTAGCCAATCAAGTCTACAGCTTCATTGACACAACAATCGAGTCGGCAGCTTTTCAACTAGCGATTTGGGAAATTGCCTATGGAACCCCCAGCGATGTTGGAAATTTTATAATCGATACTGCCGACACGAATTTCAGGGTTAAGGATTCAACATTAGCTTTTGTCAGCTTAGCCAATAACTGGTTAAACGGCTTAGCCACGGCTGAAAATACGGGGAACTATACCCTCACATACTTGAATGACGGTACGCGGAATAAGAGCCAAGATGTCATCGTTTTTACTGAAACACCCCTTACTCCATCATCTGTTTCTGTACCTGAACCAAACTCATTTGCGCTGATCGGCCTCGGCCTGGCAGGCTTCACATTCATTAGGCGTAAGGAAGTCCAACGAGTATAACAACGAAAATCCTCGGTCAATTCGGGGTTTTTGGATGAAAGCAATTTTTCAGGCTCTCTAGGCATTGCCGTTGTAGACACTATATACAGAGACCTTAAGCTGTTTATGTGCGCTATCGGTTGTGGTCAACCACGGGAAATCTGTGAGAGCCATTTTTCAGATTTTGGCTGCATCCTGAGCTTCGTCAGCTCTAGTCGGCTATTTGTCTTAAATCAAGCCAGGTATGAATCGCCGGCGTACCTTGTAGCAATAGATTGCGTAGTCTGCATCTACTTGAAGAAGATGACGTTCTTCAGTCAGAGCGCGCGCCACATATACGACAGTGAAAGCGAATAAAATTCCGACGGTAAATTCACCGAATATGATGCCTTGGATCCACCATACCGCCAGTTTTGCCGTGTAGGCGGGGTGGCGCAGCCAACGGTAAGGACCATGGCTTACGGTGCCACGCGCGGTCAAGTTAGACGCCTTAAAACCGAGGGCCACAGAGGCCCAAGCAAATACCATCCAGCACAAGACTTCTAAGCCGTTAAAACATAAGCGTACTGTCTCACTGGTTTGCATGTGGATAGGAAACAAGGCTTGATCGAATGCCAAGAAAGAAAAACTGTTAAAAGGCGGATAACAGCATAGGCAAGCCAGCCAGCCCCAAATGCTCGGATCAACGGAACGAATTTCGCAATCCAATCGTTTAGACTCCACCAAATACCCTATCCCAAAAATCAAAACATCCAGAAACAAACAGAGTTGGATCAATAAACGAGTCCATGCGCGGAAATCCGTTGGCCATGTTTCTAACGTATTCCAAAGCTGTAAAGCGTTTTGCAGGCCCCAGGTCACCATATAAGGTAGAAAAAACAGCTTCAGTATCACGCTAAGTAGCCCCAGGCGCACCAAGGGTGACCAATGGATAGTCAATCGAGAACGCAGTAGTGGTTGCAATAGGAAAACCACGAGAGCCTGATATTTATCATTGGCGAGCGTAAAACGCCCGCGTTGCTCGAAGAAATGCAAAGGGCCGGCCAGTGTGAATGCCAACCAATAATAATCCATGAACCACAAGGCCCAGGGATCATAAAGAGGGCTGGAAAGGTATTGCGCTAAAAACGCTATGAATGATGATTGTGGAAGTTGACGTAACAGCGCTGGTAGGCCATTGAACACAAACCAAGCCATTGAAATTAGCAACCAGCGCGAGAAGAATGCGAATACCCAAGATTGGAAAATACAAACAATAAACAAACGACAACTTACCAAAGATAAGCGCTGGAGTTTGAGCAAGACTCCAGCGAATTTCAACATGTGATGAATAAGACTATTGCGTGCTACAACTTTTTGTGTAGGTACAGTCTTTTCCAGAGCACCCAGGCGTAGCGCAGCAATTACCAAATCCGCTAGGCGTAGAAGAATAGTTTGAACTGTTGCCGTTTTTAGTGCATGAAACGGAAGCCGGATTGACGGTGCATGTCGCATTCGCATAGCTACCGGACAGCGAGCCGTTGGTACAGGTACGGGTTTGACTGACACAACTTGCCGGTGCTGTAACTGTTGCACTTTGGTACGCCGTTACGCTGCTACCACTCGCAATCGTTGAGCCGTTGAAGGTACAGCTGGCGGGAGCTTGCGGCGAACAAGACACATTGGTGTAACTCCCCGACAAGGTGCCATTAGTACAGGTACGGGTTTCGCTCACGCAAGCACTGCCGAAAGGCACGCTGGCATTTTCGTAGGCCGTGACCGTGCCGCCATGCGCAATGTCTGAGCCATTAAATGAGCAACTCGCGCCCGCTTGAACAGTACAAGATAGGTAGTTATAACTGCCCGATAATGTGCCGTTAGTGCAAGTACGAGTTTCACTCGTGCAGCTATTACCATAAGGTACCGTTGCGGATTGATAGGCGGGCACTGACGCCCCACTTGCAA
>JAQTYP010000121.1:1048-8825 GCA_028688235.1 Methylomonas sp. | reverse complement strand
ATGAGTATTCAGCGTCGCAATGGCCGGTAGCGCAAAGAAACTGATGATGATATCGGTACCTATCATCGCCGCCAACGTCTGCGGAAAACGGGCGATCTTGCCGGCAAAATACAACAGAGGCCAACAAAACAGCACTATCAGCGTGAAATCCACCAGGATTTGCAACAGCGCGGTGGACAAGGCACCGTTCAAGAGCAGAATCAGATAATTGATGGCCACATAGACCGGCAGCAACAACTTCAATACAAACGAAGAGGGCGGAACATCTTGCGGCCCCTTCTGGAAAATGGCGATTCGAAAAAACAGCAAAACCAATTCGTACATGTTTACTCCGCTTGTGACAAATTTTCTTCGGCCGTCATCCAGTCGAGTTCTGCTTGCTCCAACGCATTATCGATCTGACTTTTCCGACTCAACAACTGTTTCAGTTGTTCCTTGTTTTCATCGCCATACATAGCCGGATCGGCCAATTGCTGCTCCAACTCCTGTTGTTCGTTAGCCCATTTTTCCACGGCGGCTTCGGCCTTTTTGACGGCGTCCAGCAAAGGTTTCAGGCGTTGCCGGCGCTCGGCATCCTGCTTACGCTGATCCTTGCGGGATACGCCGAGCGTAGTCGATTGACCGGGGACTTCGGATTCGTCGGCACCTTTTTTCTGTTCGGCCAGCCATTGCTTGTAATCATCCAGATCACCATCGAAGGGGCGAACCTTTCCTCCCGCCACCAACAACAATTGATCCGTCACCGACCTCAGCAAATGCCTGTCGTGAGAGACCACGACGATGGCACCTTCGTATTCCTGCAGCGCCACGCTGAGCGCATGACGCATCTCCAAATCCAGATGATTGGTCGGTTCGTCCAGCAACACTAGATTGGGGTTTTGGTAAACCAATAGCGCCAATACCAGTCTAGCCTTTTCGCCGCCGGAAAAAGGCCCTATGGTCTCGTTGACTTTATCGCCGCGAAAATCGAAGCCACCCAAAAAATTACGCAAATCCTTTTCGCCGGCCTGTTTGTCCAGTTGCTGCAAATGCCATAGCGGGCTTTCGTCCAGGCGCAGCAACTCCAGTTGATGCTGGGCGAAGTAGCCGATATTCAAGTCCTGCGAGGTTTGAAACTTGCCGCTCAAGGCTTCCATTTGTCCGGCCAATACCTTGATCAGGCTGGACTTACCGGCACCGTTAGGGCCTAATAGCCCGATGCGGTCGCCCGGAGAAATCGACAGACTGGCCTGCTCGATCACCCGCTTGTTGCCGTAGCCTATGTCGGCTTCCTCTAATTTCAAAAGAGGATTGGGCATTTTTTTCGGCGGCGGAAAGCTGAAATTGAAAGGCGAATCGACATGCGCCTGGGCGATGATTTCCATACGTTCCAAGGCCTTGATGCGGCTCTGAGCCTGTCTGGCCTTGGTGGCTTTAGCCCTGAAACGGTCGACGAAACTCTGCATATGGGCGATCTCGCGCTGCTGTTTTTCGAAGGCCGATTGCTGTTGCGCCAGCTTCTCGGCCCGCATGCGTTCGAAATCCGAATAATTGCCGGTATAGATCTCGACCTTGCCTTGCTCGATATGCACGATGTGATCGGTGATCGCATCGAGAAAATCGCGGTCATGCGAGATCAGCAGCAACGTACCGGGATACTTGCATAACCAATCCTGCAACCAGATCACCGCATCCAGATCCAGGTGATTGGTGGGCTCGTCCAGGAGTAACACATCCGAGCGACACATCAGCGCCTGAGCTAGATTCAATCGCATACGCCAGCCGCCGGAAAAGGAACTGACGGGCTGGTTTTCTTGCGCCGTCGTGAACCCCAAACCGTTCAACAGCCGCGAAGCTCTGGCCTGTGCGGTATAACCGCCGACATGATCCAGCGCGGCATGCAGTTCGGCCAGTTTCAGACCGTCATGCTCCTGCTCGGCGGCTTGCAATTGCCGCTGCAAATCACGTAACTCCCTGTCGCCATCCAACACATAATCGATGGCGGAACATTCCAAAGGCGGCGTTTCCTGGGCCACATGCGCGACCTCCAGATTCGGCGGCATCGCAAACTCGCCTTCGTCGGCCTGCAACTCGCCGCGCAGCATTGCAAACAAACTGGATTTGCCCGTGCCGTTGGCCCCGGTCAAACCTATTTTCTGGCCTTTATGTATCGTGAAAGAAGCTTCGCTGAACAACAAACGGCTGCCGCGGCGGATGGCGATGTTTTTGAAATTGAGCATGACGGTTAAACAAGGATTTTATTTAGGCTACGGCTCAGCCGAGCGACGAGAGAGGATTTTATCGCGCTAAGCCGTCACGAGTACGGCGATTTTTTGTCGCAACCGGAAATTGCCGATTCGCTGTCGATTAGAGCCATAGTCGGCAATATGCAGCCTTCATAGCCTTCACAGCCTGCCAAAAAATATCGAAAAAGCTCAGGACGCCATTCGATCATCCCGCCTTTACCGTATACTCGCATGATGTTAATTTGACGGCGGACATAAAAGCCCGATGCAACGAACGCCGGCTTTTTTTACAATAACCCCACTCTCCCAGGGCAAACAAGGAATCGACATGGGTATTCTCGATCAGTTGAAGCAAGAAGCCGCTGAAAAACAACAACAGCGACAAACGAAAGTCAGCCTGCAAAAACAGCGCGACGATCATTATAAGGAATCGCTATTGCCGGTGATGCAAAAATCCTTCAACTTCATGAAGGAATTGGTCGAATATCTGAATATCCTCGAACACGCGATCGTCGTCGATCAATACAGTTCCAAATATCCGCAATTCGGCCCGCTGACACAACAGGATTACAAAATTTATACCGATAACCACGGCGGCTTTGCCGACTTCGATAGACTGATGCAAATCAATGTGTTGTTTTACTGCGTAGGCCCCGGTTCGTTTAGCTACAACCTGGAAAGTCAAGGCCGGATCGAACGGGAAGTGGCTTTTTTAACCTCTCGCAACGTCAATTTCGACTGGAAACTGCTCGATAACCGCAGCATCATGCAGCTCGCCTGTTTCAGTATCACGCGCAAGATACCGGTCCGTTTTAAGTTCGAGGTGGATTACGAACATTCGAAGATTCAGCTTTTGATCAATAATTACGAAAACTTCAATATCTATAAAAAATCCTTCTCACCGGAAGACGTAAACGACGAACTTCTGGACGAGATCGCCCGCTTCATGCTGCGCAAGGATAGCGAATTCATGCGCCTGGAAATGGCGGGCCTGAACCGCCAGCACATACAAAAGCTAGTGGAACAACATCACAAAGAGGAATTGGCGCTGCTCCGAGGCACGCAGCTCGGAAACGAGGCGACCGACACGCCTACCAAATCGTTAAGTGGCCGACTGAAACAGCTGGTCAAATTACCGAAAAAAACGCCGGACAAGCGATGATCGGTTTCGATCGAAAAATGAGAAGCGTCCCTATCGGAAAGCCCAAGCACCCTTCACGTCATAAATATGCGTTAGGCTCGATGCGCCAACGGGAAGCCGGCTCATAACCAACTATGCGTTGCTGACAGCCAGACTGAGATAGATCGTAATCCTTGGGGCGAATGAAGCTGCGCAATCGGCAATTGAAGATGGATTTGACTTTAGGGCGTAACAAGTCTTCGTGGTGCTGTTCGACAACGACAGCCAAATCGTCATTCTCCAACCTGACTAAAGTGCCTACCGGGTAAATGCCAACGGCGCGTATAAAGTTATGCACCAGCGGAATATCGAAATGCCGTCCGCCGCCTTCCAATAATAGTTTTAATACGGCCGTCGGCTCGCTGCCCGAGTGATATATCCGCGCCGAAGTTACCGCATCGTAGAAATCGACGATAGCGGCCATTTGGCCGTAGCGACTGATCTCGCTGCCTTTCAAGCCCAGGGGGTAACCGCTGCCGTCGTAGCGTTCGTGATGCTCGGCGACAATGTCTATCGATATCTGCGAAATTCCCCGCGTGTTTTCCAGTATTGCCCGGCCTTCTTCCACATGCTTTTTCATGATCGCGAATTCCGATTCGCTGAGTTTTCCGGGCTTGTTGAGGATGTTGACCGGGATTTTCATTTTGCCTATGTCGTGCAACAGGCCGCCTATGCCCGCCAGCTCTATTTCGGCCTTGTCGACGGCCAACGCGTTGCAAAAGCTGATCAACAGCGTACCGACGGCCACGGAGTGTTGGTAGGTATATTTATCTGCCCGCTTGAGCCTGAGCAGGCTGACGATGGCATCCGGATTGCGAAAAATGGATTCGGTGATAGCGGCCACTATGGGCTGGGTTTTTTCCAGTTCGATTTGTTTGCCCAGACGGCAATCGTGCAAGATATCGTGAACCATTACATTGGCCTCCTTGACGATGTGTTTGGCCTGGCGAATTTCCTCCAGCACCGAAACTCGCGGAGGGTTCCGCTTCAATGTGCTAGCCAGTTCATGCAGCTTGTCGCCATTAAGCGGTTCAACGTCGTCCGCATGCATTGCCACAACGTCCCGCCCCAATAAGGTATCGATGTAGACGTGACTGACGCCAAGCTCGGCTATTCTTTCGACATCGCGCCCCGACTCCAGCAGAAAGCGGTTGCGTAAAAAGGGATGGCTTAACCATTCTCGATTCAGATCGTGGACATACATGCCCGGACGCAGTTCAGACACGTCGATTTTTTTGATCATAACCGGTATACCTTCCTATTGCCGTCTAGCCCGAGAAACCTGCTTCGGCTTCCCGATTCAGCTAAGCATATTAGCGGTAAACGCTACAGTCAGCAAAAACCAATCTCTCGACAAAAAACCGGCGCTTGCGCGGGTGGCCAGGCGAATAAAAGACGCAAGATTCGCCAAATGGCTAGCAAACTTGGTAATTCACATGCAATATTGCAATTAAACGGCGTTGATTTCTGTCATGCGCTTGCGTAGTATCCTGCGTAAATTACAAAACCTTATGAACATTACATAAAATAACCGCTTGATTTTTTCCGTATGAGTCATATGCCGAAACAATGCCATGACGCAGGCTAACCCAATCAGTTCCGCCGGGGCTTGCCGCGAATTCCGAAACCCAACGCAGACTATCGATTTGCTTCCTGCGCTTATCTTTCCGATTCTGGCCATCTTGCTATTGGTTTTATGCCTGCCGGTCAATGCGGATGAAGCGCTACCGCAATTCGAGGCGACGACGGATGAACAAGCTCTGTTATTTAACGAATTACCCTCGGTCTTTAGCGCGTCGCGGCATGAACAACCGATCACCAAGGCCCCCGCTTCGGTCGATATCATCAGCGCCGAGAAAATCAAGCGCTACGGCTGGCGTACCGTGGCCGCCATGCTCGGTAGTTTGCCGGGATTCGTCAACACTTACGATCGCGCCTATAACCATATCGGCGTGCGCGGCTTCGCACCGCCGGGCGATTACAACACGCGCGTCCTGGTTTTGATCGACGGCCACCGCGTCAACGAAAGCCTGCAGGATTATGCAGGCCTGGGCCGCGACTTCTTACTGGACGTCGAAAACATCGAACGGGTCGAGGTCGTCCGCGGACCATCATCGTCGCTATACGGCAGCAGCGCCTTGTTCGGCGTCGTCAACATCATTACTCAACGCGGGCGGGATTTGCAAGGTGTGCGTCTAGCGGGAGAAATGGCCAGCTACGACAGCCATGTGGGTCAAGTCAGTGCCGGCAAGAAATTTGCCAATGGTATGGAGGGCCTGCTATCGGCAAGCCATTATCACAGCGACGGCCACGAAGAGCTGATTTTTCCCGGCATAGGCACGACCCGTGGCCTGGATGGCGAACAAGTCGAGCGCTTGTTCGGCAAAATGGCCTGGGGCGATTTCACCCTCAGCGGCGGCTGGATGGGGCGTCAGAAATATTTGCCGACCGGCACCACCGGCACCGCCTTCGGCGACGCCGACACGCATTATCGGGACCGCCGGGCTTATGCCGACCTGAATTACCGGCATAATTTTACCGGCGACTGGGAACTGACCGGACGCTTATTCTGGGATAGCTACGAGTTCGACGACGTCCTGCCCTACCGGCTTTCGGCGACGCAACGCGTCGTCAATCGCGACATGTGGCAGGGCCAATGGCTGGGCGGTGAATTTTTGCTGAGCCACAGCTTTTTCGACAGCCACCGCCTAACCTTGGGCAGCGAGTTTCGGCGTAATTTTCTGCAGGTGATGGCCAATAACGACGTCGATCCTTACTTCGTTTATGCCGACAACCGCCAGACCAGCAGTATTGCCGGCGTCTACCTGCAAGACGAATGGACGATCTTGCAAAATTTGAATCTGCACATCGGCGCCCGCTGGGACCATTACGACAGTTTCGGCGACACTTTCAACCCTCGGCTGGGCCTGATCTACGAGCCCATAACCGGCACCACGCTAAAACTGCTGTATGGCACGGCCTTCAGGGCGCCCAATGCCTTCGAAAGCGTTTATACCTGCTGCCAGGGCTCTACGCCCTGGATCGGCAATTCCGCCCTGAAGCCGGAACAAATCGAAACCTACGAAATCGTCTGGGAACAGCGCCTGAATGACTACGCCGATCTGCGTATCAGCCCTTATTACAACCGTTTGAGCGATCTGATCAATCTTACCCTCTCCGATCAGGGCGTCAGGCAATTTCAGAACCGGGGCAATGCCGAGGCCCACGGCCTGGAAACGCAATTGAAAGGACGCTATGAAGGCTTCGAAGGCAGTTTGAGCCATACCTACCAGCAAAGCCGGATAGGCGGCGTCGATAGCCCGGCCAATGCGCCGCAACACATGATCAAACTGAACCTAAGCGCGCCATTGTGGCAAGAAAAACTTTTTGCCGGCCTGGAAGTACAGTACATTAGTAAAAGAGCGACCAATGCCGGCGCCGAAACCGCAGGCTACACCGTCAGCAATATCACGCTGCTTTCTCGGCGCTGGATACCGGGTTTGGAACTCAGCGGCGGCTTATACAATCTGTTTAACCAACGTTATGCCGATCCTGCCAGTCCGCCTATCCTGCCGGATGTCATTGCTCAGGACGGACGCAACTTCCGGATACGCATGAGTTACGAATTCTGATGATGCCGAAATAGAACGCCGCATAAGCCATAGTCCTGCCCATGATCCACACTTCGACATTCTCGTACCGTCTGGCGGCTTAGCACATCGCCCATAATGACCTTAGTCAGCATTATTTTAATCGACGATCGACAAATCCTGCCGCCTTACCGCCGCAACTGCACTCCGCCGGTTTCGGCGCGTAGCCTGATGGGTTGGTTTTTGTGGCTGGGATTGGGATTAGCGGGACAACTCCAGGCCGACACCGAGATCCTGGTGCTGCAAAGCCATGACAGCCCGCCTTATCAGCAAGCTCTCGAAGGCTTCAAAGGCCATTTGGCGGCAAATAATATACAGGCGGATTACCAAATTCGACTGTTAGGCGGCAACGCCGACGAACTGGATTTGAACAAACAACTGCATTCCCGCCCCGCCAACCTGGTATTGACGCTAGGCACACCGGCCACGCGGGCGGCGTTGGCTCAAGTCCAGGGCGCGCCGATAGTGGCCGGCTTGGTATTGGATACCGATGAATTGCGTACGCACAGCAATGCCACCGGCGTCGGCATGAATTTTTCGGCCGACTTGCAATGGCTGTGGTTACGCCGGCTATTGCCCGACGCCCAAACCATTGCGGTCATCTTCGATCCCGCGCATGGCACTGAACTATTTCAGGCACTGCAACAACGCGCCCGTAATGACGGTATCACGCTGATACCAACGACGCTTTCCCGCGCCGAGGATTTTCCTGCGCTATTGCA
>JAQTYP010000121.1:0-1038 GCA_028688235.1 Methylomonas sp. | reverse complement strand
TTACCGCCACAATTGGATGCGCTATGGACCGTCGATGGCACGGTGGCTTATAACGCCTCGGCGGTTCGCGAGTTATTGTTGTATTCGTTTCGTAACCGGGTGCCGTTGATAGGCCTGTCGGCCCAATGGGTCAAGGCCGGCGCTCTGTATGCCCTGGATTGGGACTATCCCGACCTGGGCGAACAAGCCGCCGAACTCGCCACTATCATCTTGCATGAAGGCAGGGCTCCGGCTTCATTGCTGCCGGTATTCCCGCGAACGGTCAGACCGGTGTTGAACGGCAAGACCCAGGAACACATGAAGCTGCAAATTCCGGAACGCTGGCTGGCTGAAATGGCCGAGGTATTTCGATGAAATTGTTTCAGTCCTTGAGCATGACTAAGCGCTTCAACTTGCTGAACGCGGCATTGGTGTTGTTGACCGCCTTATGCGTCGGCTTCATCGTCGCCTATGCCTTGCTGACTCGCCAGTTCGAGGCTCGCCAAGACTATAACCAGGCGCTTGCGGATTTATTGGCCGAAACCAGTGAATATGCAGTTTATACCCATCAAAATGCCTTGTTGGAAAGCCAGCTCGCCCGCTTGAAGGATTTGCCGGGCTTAGCCTATATCATGGTTCTGGACGCTGAAGGCCGTACATTGGCCGAACTCAAGCTCGGGCCTGCGTTGTTGTCGTCGGATCAAGCCGACAAAGCTAGCCTATCGATAAACTTCTGGCGCTGGTGGGTTGTTTCCGGTGGGCAGGGGTTCAACGAAATCACCCAAGCGATAAGCAGCAAAGGCTTTCTGGATGAAGAAGCGCTATTTCTGTCGGCCGAAGCCAAACCGAAAGTCATAGGCCAGGTCCGTATCGCGATGAATCTGGCTTATTTCGAAAGTATCTTGATCAATACCTTCGTGCTGGCATTGGCAGTCGTGCTGGTCATTTTAGTCTTCAGCGTCGCCGTGTCCTTGATGATGACGGCACGCATCACGTCGCCGCTCAAGCAGTTGGGCGCCGCGGCGCACGAAGTCATCGAAGGTCAATTGACACCCATAG
>JAQTYP010000120.1 GCA_028688235.1 Methylomonas sp. | reverse complement strand
AGCCTACCAGTTCCGCATAGATTTTCGCGCCACGGGCTTTGGCGTGCTCCAATTCTTCCAGCACGATAACGCCCGAGCCATCGCTGAGTACGAAACCGTCTCTGTCCCTATCCCAAGGGCGACTGGCCCGCTGCGGGGCGTCATTGCGACGCGACAAGGCTTTGGCCGATGCGAAACCGCCCATCGCGGTCGGCGACGTCGTGCAACGCTCAGCACCGCCTGCGATCATCACATCGACATCGCCGTATTTAATCAGCCGTGCCGCATCGCCAATATTATGCGTACCGGTGGAGCAAGCGGTGACGATCGCGAAATTGGGGCCTTTCAAACCGTATTTGATAGATAGGTTGCCGGATATCATGTTAATGATATTGCCCGGAACGAAAAACGGCGAAATCTTGCGCGGGCCGCCCGCCACGTAAGTCGCATAACATTCTTCGATACCGGTGATACCACCGATACCCGCGCCGACGGCGACACCAATACGCTCGGCATTTTCTTCGGTGACTTCCAGACCTGAGTCTTCGAACGCCTGACATCCCGCGGCAATGCCGTAATGCACGAAGCCGTCCATGCGCTTGGCGTCCTTCTCTGGAATATAGTCGCCAATATTGAAGTTTCTGATCACACCACCAAACGTGGTTGCAAAGCTGGAGATATCGAACGAATCGATAGGACCGATGCCGCTTATGCCGTTGATAATTCCATTCCAGGTATCGGCAACATTATTCGCTAAAGGCGTAACAGCGCCTAAGCCTGTTATAACAACTCGACGTGTGCTCACAGTAAACTACCGTTAAATTGAAGACAAACAGAGGGGAAAGAGGTGTTGGCTAGTGGAGATCCCACTAGCCACGGGAACAACTTACTGCAGGTTGGCGTTGATGTAATCGATAGCCAATTGTACGGTGGTGATTTTTTCAGCTTCTTCGTCCGGAATTTCACACTCGAATTCTTCTTCCAAAGCCATGACGAGTTCAACTGTGTCTAAAGAATCTGCACCAAGATCATCAACAAAAGACGCATCGTTTGCGATTTCTTCCTTCACGCCTAATTGTTCTGCGACAATCTTTTTTACTCGTTCTTCGATATTACTCATATTTTTTTCCTCGAACAATGCGAACGCCAGACCCTCTACGTTCACCTTATCTTTAGTGTTGTGTTATTGAATTGAAGTCTCGTCACAGGCCATGCCTAACGATTTGGTGGATTATACTTGATGTTCCAAAAAATTCACAACATTAGCCACCACATTGCCAAGTAACCGATAGTCAATGCGTTTTGGCGCTCAGATTTTTGACTATTTGCTCCAGCGGCACCAAATTTAGCTTGATTCTGAACAAGATAGCCCGGTTTTCCAGCAGCCCAAAACATTCGTAAGTTCTCAACATGATAGCGGTATGACTAAGCGTGTTACTTTCGGACTCAGGCAATTGCCGGACCAGAATATGCAATTTGTCGTTATTTTTGACAGTTGCCAGGTGCTCGCGATCTATCGAAAAATCGTGAGAGGTATAGACCATAGGATTACGCTTGAAATCGTGATGTTCTAGCTGGGCTTTTTCCAACAAGGCTCCCGACGTAAGGCTGACGGGAAACACTTCCGGATAATGCGTCACAGGCACTAACTCGTCGAAATAATCGGACTGTTCGGCAAGCGACCCGGATAAAAAATTTTTGGCATTGCCGTTGGTCATCCATTTGCGTTTAAGGAAAAACTCAGTTCCGGGCACCGTGGTTTTATCCGGAAGCACATTCAAATCCGGCAAACTACTCAAATCGGTGTCCGCCAAAAACAGGGGCGCCTTGGTTTCTTTTTTATATCCTAACAATATTGTTTTGCCCTGCGATTTGATCGTTATGCGGTTGGTCAAAGTCAGTTCCGGTATCGTCGCGATCAGCGTCTTTTTGATGTCTAGGGACAGCTCTTGACGCGGACGCAAGGCATTGATGAAGGTAACCTGATAATTACTGAAACGCAGCTGGTTTTCGGCAATGATGCCGTCTTCGTGCTGAGCCTCCCGGTAAAGCCTCATTTGATACTCGATCAGCGTATTGAGCTGAAATCCCAATACTATCGGCCCTTTGAACGGGTTATGCGTAATCTGCAACCACTTATGCTTGTCATGGAATAGATTGAAATCATCCGAAGCGGCGCGCGCAAACTCGATGTGGATTTGCTCGAAGGTAAATAAATGGTCTTTCATCGCAGGCGTTTGATATTAGAAGAACGGCTATTCTAGGCGGAAATTGAACGTCGCCAAAAAAAACGGCCGCCATACATCACAATATAACACCGACAAGATTTAGCACTTGTGCTTTCTTAGCCTGAAGATAAAGGAGTCTGCCCAAGTTGGATGTATGCGCGCGCGCATCCCTTATCACTTTTACCGGAGCTGTCTAAATTTTAGGAGCGATAAGGCTGGGTTGATCGGCCCAGCCAACAACGCTTGTCATTCATCAGCGGCAACAATCTTAGGCATATCCCGGTTGATCAAAAAATACACCACCGGAATCACCACTAGCGAAAACAGCGTCGAGGCAATGATGCCGAAGATGAAGCTCCAGGCCAATCCCGAAAATATCGGGTCCAACACGATCATCACCGAGCCCAATACCGCCGAGGCCGCCGTCAAAAAGATAGGATTCAAACGGGTGGCGCCGGCTTCGACAATGGCGTCGGCCAACGAAATATCCGGATTGCCGCGATAGATGTTCTCGATGAAGTCGATCAGGATGATCGAGTTTCTGACCACGATGCCGGCCAGCGCTATCATGCCTATCATCGCCGTGGCGGTGAAGTAGACCGGGTCGGCATATTGGCCGACGTCTTCGGCGAACAGGTTGATGAACCAGAAGCCGGGCATGATGCCGATCACGGTCAATGGGATGGCGATCATCATGATCAGCGGCACGCCCAAGGAGCCTGTCTGGCCGACCAGCAGGATGTAGATCATCACCATCGCCGCCGCGAAGGCCAAGCCCAAATCGCGGAACACGTCGACGGTGATCTTCCACTCGCCCTCGCCGGCCATTTCGGCGCGGTAGCCCTCGGGCAAGGTTTGCTCTTCGAGCTTGTCGCCCAAGTCCCAGACCGCCTCGACCGGACTGCGCCCTGCCATTTCGGCCAGCACATAGGAAACCGGCCGCAAATTCTTGTGGTAAATGGTTTGATCGCCGTCTTTATGCTCGAAATGACCCAGCTCGCCGAGGCGCACCAAATCGCCATTGGCGGATTTGACCGACAGCGCCAGTAAATCCTCTTCGGACGAACGCGACGCGCGCGGCAATTGCAACTGTATCGCCAGCGGTTGGCGCTCGCTGGCGATATGCAGCGTACCGGCCATGCCGCCTTCGACGGCCAGCTTCAGGCTATTGGCCACTTGCTGATTAGTAATGCCCAATAATGCAGCCTTGTCCTGATCGAGGAGGTAGTGCAGGCGCTGCTGCGGCGCTTCGACATAATCGTCGACATCGACCACGCCTTCCACCGTTTCCAGGTCGGCGCGCACACGCTTGGATACGTTGATAATATCGTTGTAGCCGGCTTCCGGCGGCCCGTATACTTCAGCAACCACACTGGACAGTACCGGCGGCCCCGGTGGCATTTCGACGATCTTGATATTGGCGTCGTATTGTTTTGCGATGCGTTCTATGTCCGGCCGCATTCTCAATGCAATGGCGTGAGATTGCTGCTCGCGCTGAGTCTTGTCGACCAAGATTATTCTGACCTCGCCGACATAAGCGCCCTGGCGCAAATAGTAATGCCGCACCATGCCATTGAAATCCATAGGTGAAGCCAAGCCGACGTAGCTTTGATAATTGCTAACTTCGTTGACGGTAGCCAGATAGCGGCCGAGGGCGGACGCCACTTCGTCGGTAGCCTCCAGCGACGAGCCGCGCGGCATGTCGATGACGAGTTGCAGCTCGTTCTTGTTGTCGAAAGGCAATAGTTTCAGTGGAACGACGCGGGTCACAGCCATCATCGTCGACAATACGAAGGCGACGAATACCGCCAATAAAAACCACAAGGCCTTGGATTTGCTGGCCAACAAAGGCGTCAAGATAGCCTGATACACCCTAAAGCCCAGCGTACGCTTCAAATCGAAGCTGTCGCCGTGATGCTTGCCGTAATCGCCTTTCAACAAACGATAGCTGGCCCAAGGCGTCACGGTAAAGGCGATCAACAGCGACATTAGCATCGCTATCGGCACGTTGAAGGCCATCGGCGCCATGTAAGGCCCCATCATGCCGGTAATGAAAAACATCGGCACGAAAGACATGATCACCGCGAAAGTCGCCAGTATCGTCGGCGGCCTGATCTCGTCGACCGCCGTCAGTAAGGCTTGCAACGGCGGTTCCTTGCGCAGTTTGTAGTGGCGATGGATGTTCTCGACGTCGACAATCGGGTCGTCTACCAATAACCCCAGCGACAAAATCAATGCGAACAAGGTCACCCGGTTGATGGTATATCCGAAGATCAAGTCCAGTAACAACGTGATCGCAAAAGTCATAGGCACTGCCAGCGATACGATCAAGGACTCCTTGAAGCCCAACGACAGCGCCAGCAGCACGATGATAGTCAGAATCGCGATGCTTAAATGCATGACCAATTCGTTGACCTTGTGATCGGCCGTTTCACCGTAGTTGCGGGTCACCGTCATCAGCACGTCGTCCGGAATCAATGTGCCTTGCAATTGCTCTGTCAGCTCCAAGACTTGTTCGGCGACACCGACGGCGTTGCTGCCTCTGCGCTTGGCGATCGCTATGGTGGCCATTTGCCTCTCTTCGCCAACCGAGGGTAGGTCGCCGTCGGCATGACCGACCGTTTTCATCTCGGAAATGCCCGGTCCGAAACCGATGCGGGTGTAGTAATTCGTATCTTGCGGGCCGTCGATGATTTCGGCGACGTCGCGTAAATACACCAAGCGGCCATCGACGTTTTTCAAAACCGTAGCGCCTACCTGCTCCAGCGTCTGATAATAGGGACCTGCTTCCAGCACAATTTCCTTGTTGTCCTGATTCAGATGGCCGGCCTGTAGGTTGACGTTGCTTAGAGTCAGCGCCTGTCTTAATTCGAGCAAGCTGACACCCGTGGCCTGCAGTTTAGCGGGATCGGGATAAACCGAAATCCGGCGCGGCGCGGCGCCGACGACCCAGCTTTTGCCGACATCGTCTATCGCCCGCAAGCGTTCTATCAATTCCTCGGCAATACGGCGTATCGCCATGATATCGGCGCCGTCCTTAGGCGTGGACAACGTCAGCAATAAAATCGGCACGTCGTCGATTTCGACCGGTTTGACCACCCAATCCGTCACGCCGGGCGGAATGATGTCCAGATTGGCTTGCAGCTTGTCGCGGGTCTTGATCAGGCTATCTTCTATGCTTTGTCCAACTTCGTAACGTACCGTCACCAGGGATTGGCCGGGACTCGATGCCGAATAGACATACTCCACCCCCTGTATTTGTTTCAGCAAGACTTCCAGAGGCGTCGTCACGCGCTTTTCGACTTCCTCGGAAGTCGCGCCTGGGTACTGTACGAACACGTCCATGACCGGCACGATGATTTGCGGATCTTCTTCACGTGGCGTCAAGACCAATGCCGCCGCACCGGCTAGTAGCGAAATCAACAAAAATAGCAAGGAAAGGTGCGATGTGGTGAACAGCCGGACGATGGCGACCGTCAGGCTGTCTTTTTTTACGGCGTTAGGCTCCTGACTCATGGCGCCAACCCGCTATCGCTCACTATCGTTTCGCCGCCATGCAGTCCGGACAATACTTGGACTTGATCGCCGTATCGTTTACCCGTGCGTATGTGCCGGGTATGTAATTGCTGACCATCCAGCACTTTCACGGCTTGCAACTGACCGAATTGCAGAACCGCAGTAACGGGTATCAGTGTGGTCTGGCGCTCGGCTTGGCAACTCAATTCCAGCCATCCAAATTGGCCGTGACGCAAACCGGCAATGGCGGGTAATTCCGCCTTGATCATCCGGGTATGAGTCGAAGGATCGATTTCCGGTGCGACCTCGTCGACTCGAGCGGAAACCGTTTGCTGCAACGCGTCCAATCGCACGTTCACCGGCATGCCTGATCTTATTTGCTCGGAACATTGGCTGGCGATGGCAGCTTCCAAGCGTAAGGCATCGGGTTTATGCATCAGCACTACGCCTTCGCCCGGCATCGCCATATCACCGGGCTCCTTCAGGCGCTCGCTGATCACGCCATCGAACGGCGCGTACAGCACATTTTCACCGAGCATGACCTTGGCTTGCTGAGCTGCACTGGCGGCTTGACTAACCATCGCCCTGGCGGCTTTTGCTTGCGCCACCGCCGCATCGTAATTTTGCCGGGTTGCGGCTTGTTTTCGATATAGATCGATCATCCTCGTCTCATCGGCACCGGCTTGGTCAGCCTGAGCCTGTGCCGCGATCTGGGCGGCAGCGGCCGCGTCGTAGGCGGCACGCAAATCCCTGTCGTCCAGCCTGGCTAACACGTCGCCTTTTTTGACACTGTCTCCAGGGTGAACTAATACGTCCAGGATACGGGCATTCAACTTGGGAGCGATCTTGGCCACGGTACGCGAACGCACGGTGCCCTGCCATGATAAGACATTGGCCGCGGCTTGCCTGCCGACAACGACGGTGCGAGCGCCGGCAGGCAGGCTTAATTCCTGCGCGGGACTGGTTCCGGGTTCGATCTTGTCCGGCCCACCCAAAATGCCTAAGGCAAAGAGTATCACCAACAGCAATACGCCTATGGCTGCCGAGGGTAGCAACCAACCATGTGTGCTAATCGAGTTGTGTTCTGACATAAGGTCTTGTCCTGTATGGGCTTAATTCCAAAAACCGGTAGCAAGTCTTAACTCCGCTTCGGCCCTACGCGCGTCGTAAAGCGCTGTAATATTACGAGTCTTGGCTTTGTCTCTGGCTACTTCCGCTTCGATGTATCGCGTCACGGTCACCACGCCGGCATTGCGTTGTTCGTTGACCAAGCGCAAAGCTTCTTCGGCAGCCTGTACGGCGACCGACGCCACCTGTTCGCGGTTCAGTGCTTCCAATAATCTCAAGCGCGCGGTCCTAACCAGATTTTCGACTTGCAAACGGGTTTTCCTCGCGGCTTCGCGGGCAGCGGTCAATTCATGCTCGGCCTTTTTGATTTTTTCCTGGGTCGCAAATCCGGAAAACAAATCCACTTCGACCATCACACCTGCGCTGACGTTATCCCTGTTGGCGCTAAAAGCCAGGTTTTTGCTGTCGGAACCGTAACTGACATAAGCGTCGGCCCTGGGAAAATGCGCGGCTTCCGCCGCATTCAATTGTTGTTCGGCAATCTCGACGCGTTTCTCGGCCGCTTTCAATTCCGGATGCTGACTCAGGGCTTGATTCAACAAGGCGTCGAAATCCGCCGGACTTTCCGGCAAGGTTCGATCGAGGGCTCCGTTGATCGAAAATTCTTGGGCTGCTGAAAGACCCAACAAAGTCTTCAGCATGGCCGTTGCCAGCTCTATCGCATTGCCTGCCTGAATTTCGGCGTCTTTGGCTTCGGCCAACTGCACCTCCAGTGACAATACATCGGACTTCAGCAAGGTGCCAGCCTCGAAACGCAGTCTGCTCTGATTCAATTCGCTCTCTACAGCCTCGATCGCGCGCAGGCTTTGTTCATGAGCATCCTTTGCAGCCAGATAAGCGTAAAAAGCCGCCGTTACATTGGTAATCAAATGATGGCGAGTCGCGGTTTTTTGCAGTTCTGACGTCTCCACCCCCAGCTCCGCCGCCTGGCTTAAATAAAAATCCTGCCCGCCCCTGAATAAGGAATAGCTGGCGGTGACTTGAGGCCGATAATTGTCGACGCCCCCCGGATGATTGAAATCGCCACCGTTAAAATCCAATCGCCTTTGAGCAATGATCATAGCAAAAGCCTGAGCCGGGTTATCACTATGCTGATACGCCAAACCAGCCTTGACTTGCGGATAAAAATTGGCCAGTGCTTGACCTAATTCGGCATCCGCCTGTTCTATCCTAGCCTGCATAATGCCGATCTCTGGATTGTTGGCTAAAGCATGATCGATAGCCTCCTGCAGCGAAAAAACGCCGGCATTGACATCGGCCAAAACGCCGTCTGACAGCAGCGCGAATGCAGCGACAAGTTTTAATAAAAATTGCATGAGCCCACCTAAAACACCACTATTTAAGAGTTCGCTAATATTCTAAACCAACATTAATCGTTCGGCAATTTTCCAGCCATCAGATAACTGTAGTTCGATATGCAAAAAAGCAAATTATCGAAGTACTGTATAATCAATGCTTGAAATGTTCTCTCAGCATGGTAACTTTAATGCTCGTGGCACATTTCTTAAACACATAATAATAAGTACAGAGAGGGCATATCGCATGAGCATAGACGACAACACCAACGAATCCGAAAATCTAGCCGATCAAACCGATCAAGCTTCGCCTCAAAGTAACGAACTACCGCAACCTGCGGAAAATTCAGCAAATAAAATCATCGCGTCGTTACTCGAGCTAAAAGAAACCAACCCCAAGGTTTTCTTCGGCGGTATTGGAGCAGTTGCTGTCATACTATTATTCCTGATGATGTCTGGCGGTGATAATCCGAATTTACCGGCACATCAAGCAAGACCCATCGTTTCCGGACAAAATTATGTCCTGAAAAGTCCTAATACCTATGATCCTAATGCCACAGTGCGCTTGGTTTCGGTTCCAGGCTCGATGGCGGCTTATGATGATACCGAAGAAAACGATAGAGAAGGTGCTTGTAAGCACATGCCACAAAATACGCCAGTCAAATTGATTCAATCCCAAAACGACAGCACCGAT
>JAQTYP010000119.1 GCA_028688235.1 Methylomonas sp. | reverse complement strand
CTTGAAAATCCAGCACAACCTATACCCAAAGCCATTGTGGAAGACTTAAACTGGGAGCCGGATGGTGTAACGCTCCAAGTCCGGTTCTGCGAGGGCTGCGGCGCGTAAGCGCCGCGGCTACTCTCCCGAGAGCCAAGGCTTTGAATCCCTTGTTGTATCAAAGCAGAGGTGACGCCGACGGCCTGGGCTGCCGCCGGCAATCACATGGTGGTGTCGGTGCGATTGCTAGCCAGGGATGGCTAGCAATCTTTCCCGCCCGAAGCCGACCCAGGCTGATTTTTCGGGTATTTCGTGAACGAAACGTTTTCTCGGCTGAACTATTTGTCGGTACGTTCGAATACGACACGGCGGTTATAAGCACGGCCTTCGTCTGTTTCGTTGGTCTCGACGGGTTTTGACTCGCCAAAGCCGATAGTCGTCATACGACCGCCTTGAATACCTTTTTTGATCAGTTCGTTTTTAACCGCATTAGCTCTACGCTCGGACAGATCTTGGTTGTATTCATCGTTGCCATAGCTGTCGGTATGACCTTGAATTTCGACGGTCAGCCCTGGATTGATACTCATGACTTCAGAGGCATTTTTAAGCAAAGGATCAAATACTGGTTTGATTCTATCGCTGTCGAAATCGAACAGTACGCCATGCAATGCCCAGCAACCGTCTTTATCGACGATAGCGCCCTTAGGCGTATTTGGGCATTTGTCTTTGCAATTATTGACGCCGTCATGGTCATCATCCAGTACTGCACAATCTTGCACAGGTGCTCCGGGTTTGAAGAAGACCTTCTTGACGAATTCACTCATGCCTGAGGCGCTGGAGAGTTCTGCGGCGTCAGTAGCAAACCCGCAATTTGCAAGACTGGCAATTTGTTGCAGATTGGCTTGGCCCGCCTCGTCTTGATGATTGCCGACCCAAACCGTATAGATGCAAAGCTTGTCGCCATATTGAGCAACCAGTTCCTGGGTAGCTGCCGCTGGAGAAACATCGTCCATGCCGTCGCTGAAAACGATCAGCGCCATGTTACCCGAACCGTTGGCCAGATCGGACTTGGATGCCGTGACTGCCTCGGCTAATGGCGTACCACCGCTGGAGCATGTCAATGAGGTAATCGCACTTTCGAAGCCGCTAACAGAGTATTGCTGCATGGGCTGAATTAGCTTTGTGTCGCTCCAGTTCGTGCAAGGCCCCATACCGAAACTACGCAGGCCTGAAGATAACGGTATTGCAGGTATGGTTTTGTTGAATTTATTCAGCAGATTTTTTTCCACATCCAGTTTGGTACCGCTGTAGTCAGCTGAATTCAAGTAAGTTTTACTCATCGACGACGATGAATCGTTCAGCACGAAAAAGCTATTGGTTTTTTGCACCAACAAACCAGACTTAATTTGTGCAGTTAAGTCGTCGGCCTGAAACGCCTGAAAATTATTGCTGGATTGGGTGGCGCATCCGGTTAAAAACAGCGTAGTCAAGATTACATTGACGGTAGAACGATGTCGCATATATTTTTCCTTATTATGATTTTAAGAATAAGACACCCATATTTAGCACAAAGTGCCTGGGAAGCTAGGTTGAAGTCTAGGGCTATTATATTGAAGAAGCAATAAGCAGTGACTAGAAAATTTGTCTTTATTCCGCGCCTATTTCAGTTGCGCGACTCCCGCCGAGTCGAGTATCGTTGGCGTGCTGACCTTGGTCGCCGTATTCCCTCCGGTTGGCGGAGCCTTTTCCATCATCGCCTGCCTTGGCATTTTATACATACGCCTATGTTACAAATACTTCAATTAAACGCATTATCGGACAACTACATTTACCTGCTGCACGATGCGGAACGAGGCGAAACGGCTGTAGTCGATCCGGCCGATGCCGAGCCGGTATTGGAGGCCTTACATCAAAAAGGCTGGTCGTTGAATTACATATTCAACACTCACCATCACGGCGACCATGTCGGCGCCAATCTGCAATTGAAACAGGCTACGGCTTGCAAAATCGTTGGCGCCTTAGCCGACAGGCAGCGGATTCCGGGCATCGATATCGCCGTCGAGGAAGGCGATACGATCGGCTTGGGTCGACAAAGTTTTAGGATCATCTCCACACCTGGCCATACCAGCGGCCATATCGTTTATTACTGCCAGGATAGTGCCGCTTTGTTCTGCGGCGACACGCTGTTTTCCTTGGGTTGCGGGCGCTTGTTCGAAGGCAGCGCCGAAGAAATGTGGCAGTCTCTGCAAAAATTAAAAACACTCCCCCACGACACCAGAATCTATTGCGCTCATGAATATACAGAAGCGAATGGCCGTTTCGCGTTGACGATCGAAATGGATAATCAGGCATTACACGATCGCCAGGCCGAAGTTGCAGAACTGCGGCGCCTATGCTTAGCCACCGTGCCGTCGACATTGGCGATGGAATTGGCGACCAATCCGTTTTTGCGGGAACAGAGTCCCAGCCTACGCCGGGCTATCGGCGCAAGCGATACCGACAGCCCCGCGCAAGTATTCGCCAAGGTCAGGTTATTGAAAGACAGTTTTCGCTGATCAGCGCTTTATGGCCTTGATAATGACGAACTTGGCGTTACTGGCTAGCGTTTCCCAATTACCGAACAGCTTCTTCAAGCTTTGATGATAATTCAAATGCCGGTTGCCTATAACCCGCAACTCGCCGCCCTTTCGTAAGACTTTGTGCGACTGTCGAAACATCTGCCAAGCGATATGATCGCCGACGGCATGTTGCTGATGAAACGGCGGGTTGCATACGATGCAATCGGCGCTATCTTCGGCGATGCCTGTCAAACAATCCCCGACACTGAACTCAGCCTGTCTCTGCCCCTGGAAAGCTTGCTGGAAATTTTCCCGTGCCGAAGCGATGGCCATAAACGATTCGTCTATAAAACGGATTTGCGCATCGGGTAAGCGTTTGGCCAACATGAGTCCCACCACACCGTTACCGCAACCCAAGTCGATCAATTTTCGATAATCCGGATTATCCGGCAGATGTTGCAGCAGCAAGCGGGTCCCTATGTCCAGGCGGTCACGGGAAAACACGTTGGCGTGATTGACTAGGGTCAATTCGCTCTGTTCCAATGGGTAGCTTACGGGAAACGGATTGGCCGGCGGCGTCAATTGCGGGTCGAACGTAGTAAAAATCAAGCGGGCCTTTTTGACCGCCACCGAAGGTACGGTCGGACCGGTCAACCGCTGCAATAATTTCCAGGCATTGGCCGACATGGCTTTGACCATGCCGGCGGCAATGATCTTGCTGCCTTGCTTCAGCAAGGGTCGCAAACGGTGCAACTGATACTCCAACAAGCCCAAGTTCTTGGGAATTTTGATCAACAAGTAATCGATGGGGGCGAACGGCAGACTCAGGCTGTCCAGCAATTGCAGGTTATCGGCCGGCATCCCATTGATTTCCATATTATTTCGAGTGGCTTGTTGGGATAGAAATGAATCGGAAATCGCGGTTGGCCTATGGCTGTGCAAGGCCAACGCCAACGCACCGAAGCTATCATTCAAAATGACGATATTGGCTACGGCCGGCGGAATATCGGCATCGGCCAGATGATGCAGCAGATATTCGTCGGCGGCATCCCACGCTTGCAATAATTCGTTTTGCCGATAAGGTAAACGGCGAAGTTCGAAACGGCCTTGCGGCACTTCAAGAACGGTGTGCATGAATACTCGATATGTTCAGCGACAATTTGTCACGCGACGATATGCCACATAGTTAAAGTGTTTGAATTTGCTAGACTACATGCGACTCTTGTATGCGTCTCCTCGGAGAAATAGAGTTACTTCCCTCTCGCGACGGTCAGGTCCCTTCTCGTACCTGACCGTTTTTTTTGCCCGCTTTCCTGCACTATAGCCACTACAACCCAAACAAACGGTGAAAGTTGCCTGTCGATAATTCGGCAATCTCTTCGACTGTACTGCCGCGCAGTTCGGCAATATGCTCGGCCACATACCGGACATAAGTTGGATAATTAGGCTTACCTCTATAGGGCGACGGCGCCAGATAAGGCGAATCGGTTTCGATCAGGAAGCGATCGGCAGGCACTTTCTGCGCTACTTCCTTGATAGCGTGGGCATTCTTGAAGGTCACGATGCCGGAAAAGGAAATATAAAAACCCAGTTCCAAGGCCTTTTCGGCATAAGCCCAGTCTTCGGTAAAACAATGAATGATGCCGCCGACGCTATCGGCGCCTTCCCGGCGCAACAGATCCAACGAGTCGTGGCCAGCGTCGCGGGTGTGGATGATCAAAGGCTTGTTCAGTGTTTTGGCAACCTGGATATGGTTACTGAAGCGCCGAAACTGCCATTCCGTATCGCCCTTGCCGTGAAAATAATCCAGACCGGTCTCACCGATGGCGATGACCTTATCGTGTGTGGCCAATTGCAGCAACTCGTCGACCGACGGTTCCCTGCCCTCGGTGACGTTAGGATGCACGCCGACCGACACCGAAATCTCAGGATAGGGTTCGACCAAAGCCAGCATGTCCGAATACGATTCCAAGTCGATGCCTATGCACAGCATGCGACTGATTTCTTTGCGGCGGGCATCTGCGACGAAGAGGTCGAAATCGTTATGGTAGGGTTTTAGATCGATACGATCGAGATGGCAATGGGAGTCTATAAACATAAATAGTCAGGCCTGCGGCCGTGTTCGAAGGGCGCAGCAAGGAGGTGATTACATCGTGTGGGTGGAGCGATCGGATTCCAGCGCACCGGCCAGATAAGTTTCTATTTTATTGCGGGCCATGCCGCCGTCTTGATCGCTGAATTGTACGCCTATGCCGGGAGCCCGATAGCCTTCCGCGCCGACGGGAGTTTTCCAGATGATTTTGCCGGCTATCGGCAAGCGCTCGGTCTCTTCCATCAAATTCAACAACATGAAGACCTCTTCACCCATTTGATATTCACGTTTGGTGGGAATGAATAGTCCGCCGTTTTTAATGAACGGCATATAGGCGGCGTAAAGCGCGTTTTTATCTTTGATGGATAATGACAAGATGCCTTGCCGTGGTGCTGATTCCGCCATTTTGTTATCGAATATTCAGTTGCGACCAGTTGATCAATATCTGCTCTAGCATTAATTGCTTGTTGATTTGAGTGCCGAGTTGGGCTTGCGCCATCAGCAAGTCGTCGTAAAACCGGTAAAGCCCCGTCAATTCTAGCCGCTCGGCCAAGGCTTGCAAGGATTTTTTGAAATCCGGATTTTGCAGACTGCCGGTATCGGCGCCATGGGCGATTTTGATGGTATCGGCGACCCAACTCGACATCCATCTGTAAAGCGTGGCCAAGTCGAGACTCTCCGCTTTTTGCCATTGTTCGGCAATCGCGACGATGTTCTGCTTACCGTCGGCAAGTTGTACCCAAACATCGAAATAGGCCTTCCTGACACCAATCAAGCCCTGTTCCGAGTAGGCTTTTGCCACCAGAGGCGCTCGCAGCGACAAACTCAACAACAAATCGGCATCTTCCCGGGCTCCCTGCTGTTGCAACCAGGTTACGGCGATTTTGCGATCAGGTGGCGGGCATTGCACGCTTTGACAACGGCTGCGAATAGTCGCGGGTAAACGCGATGGCTTCTCGGTCAATAATATCAAGCAGGTGCGTTCGGTAGGCTCTTCCAGACATTTCAAAAAGGCATTGGCCGATGCGGTATTCATCTGATCGGCCGGAGTGATGATCACCACACGACTGGTTTCGAATTGCGGTTTCAACGCCAATTTGACGATGAGTTGCCTGATCTTGTCGATACCGATCGCCTTGCCGGGCTCATCCGGCTCGACGACCAATAAATCGGTATGGGTTTGCGCCGCCAATAAGGTGCAACTTTGACAATGGCCGCACGCCGAATGATCGACTAACGGCATCCGACACATTAAACTGGCGGCAAAGGCATTGGCCAAATGGCGTTTACCTATGCCTGACGGACCGCTTATCAGCAAAGCCTGCGGAATACGTTGCTGCTCGAGATAGCCCTGAAGATAAGCCCAGACCTCTTGCTGCCAGGGATAGACGGAGGTCGCGGTACTCATTGCTCGCAAAGAGCCTCTATCGCCGCCCTGATCCGGATTTGCACCTCAGGTAGCGGCAGGCTGGCATCGACGATGACGTAGCGCTCAGGCTCTTGCTCGGCTCGTTGCAGATAGGTAAGTCTCACGCGTTCAAAAAAACTCAATTGTTCACTCTCGAAGCGATCGAGCTCCCGCCGGTGCTGAGCACGAGACATGCCAGTTTCCACTGGGGCGTCCAACAACAAAGTCAAATCCGGCCGCAAGTCGCCTTGCACAGTTTGTTCCAACCAATTAATCAGTCGAATATCCATATTGCGCCCGCCGCCTTGGTAAGCATAGGTTGCGTCGGTGAAGCGGTCACACAATACCCATTGGCCTTGCCTCAAGGCCGGTAAAATTACGTGCGCTATATGTTGCGAGCGCGCCGCAAACATCAGCAACAACTCGGCTTCCGGTGTAATGGTCTCGCGGTGTTTGGTCAGCAATAGCTGGCGGATGCTCTCGGCCAGCTCGGTACCGCCCGGCTCTCGAGTAACGATGACCTCGATCTGCTTTTCATGCAACAGCGTTTCGATGAACTGCAAATTGGTGGATTTGCCGACGCCATCCCCGCCTTCCAGGGTAATGAATCGCCCTGACTTCATCGTTGATAAGTCTGGACATATTTTTCATGCATCGCGTAGGTCGCCGAAAACGCGTGCCGGCCGTTGCCTCTAGCCACGAAAAACAATTCGTCGCCATCCGCAGGATGCAAAGCCGCTTCTATCGCCGCTTTGCCGGGCATGGCTATCGGGGTCGGCGGCAAACCTTTATTGACGTAAGTGTTATATGGCGTAGGATCGCGCAAGTCCCTACGGCGAATGTTGCCTCGATAGTCATTCCCCATGCCGTAAATCACAGTAGGGTCGGTTTGCAGCAACATGTCTTTTTTCAAGCGCCGGCTAAATACGCCGGCAATTTTTTTGCGCTCTTCGGCTGCGGCGGTTTCTTTTTCGATAATGGAAGCCAGGATCAAGGCTTCGTAGGCACTTTCCACCGGCACGTCCTTATCGCGCTTTTGCCATTCCGAAGCCAGTACTCCCTGCATTTTGTCATGAGCGCGCTTCAACAGCTCCACATCCGAACTGTTTTTCTCGAAAAAATAGGTATCGGGGAAGAATTGTCCTTCGGGGTGGGGCTGATCGGAACCGATCTTTTGCATCACACCATCCAAATCATCGTCCGACAAGGTATGTTGCAAATTAGGATTTTCTTGGATAGCTAGGAACATTTTCTTGAAGCTCCAGCCTTCCGGGAAAGTGATGGCATATCGGCGGGTTTTGCCTTCTTTGAGCATCGCTAAAATATCAACAGCCGTCGCGCCTTTATTCAGCACATATTCACCCACTTTCAACATTCTATCCAGATGGGTACGATAGGCGTATATCTTGAACCAGAACTTGTTTACCGCGATGCCTTGGGCCCGCAATTGCCTGATGACGCTATCCAGCGTATCGCCTTTTTTGATTTCCAGCGATAGCGACTGCATAACCACCGGTTTTTTTTTCAAAATATGATGATGCATGCCTCCCCAGACCAATAACAAGCCTAAAACCATCAAGGAAGTAAACGCCACTATGCTTCTAACCACAATGCTGTCTCCGTTATGCGTGCTTCCGCATACCATTGCTGAAAACTGCGGGTGATCCTGCCCGCATCGAAGCACTGTCGCTCGAGCTGCCTAATCGGCCAAATTCCTATCACCGAATTGGTGACAAAAATCTCATCCGCCGTTAACGCACTCGACCCATCGAACTGTTGCTCAAGCACAACTATGTTGTTGCGAAATGCCAAGTCTATCACAATTTCTCGCACTATCCCTGCTATTCCACATCGGCTCAACTCAGGCGTGTGTAAAACGCCGTTTTTGACGAAGAATAAATTGCTCATCGTACCCTCGACGACATGCCCGTCGCAGTCCAGCATCAAGCCCTCTTGCACGGCGTCGTCATTCCATTCCGCTCTGGCCAGAATCTGCTCCAGGCGGTTCATGTGCTTGATGCCGGCCAAAGCCGGATTTATTGCCAAACGCTGGTGGCAAAAACGCGCCACGACGCCTTCGGATTGATACTGATCGGGATAGTGGGGGAAGGGATGCAAGCCGAGCACTCGGGTCGGCGCGACGGGATCGGGTTGCCGATAACCCCGTCCCCCGCTTCCTCGGGTGACGATAAGCTTCAATACAGCCCTATCGACCCCGGTACACAGTTGACGTGCGTCCATTTCCAGCAGGGCTAAATCGGGAGGCGGAATCAATAGGCGTTTGCAGCCTTCGACTAAACGCTTTAAATGCCGCCCCCAAAAAAGCGGCTGACCTTTTAGAACTTCGACAGTCTCGAAAAGACCGTCGCCGTATTGGAAGCCTCTATCGGAGACGTCGACACAGTGTCTGCGTTCGCCATTCACTAAGAACATCGGCAGACACTGTTTTGGAAAGAGAAATTATGCGTATCGCTTGAACACCAATGTGCCGTTAGTACCGCCAAAGCCGAAGGAATTGGAGATAGCCACATCGATCTTCATGTCGCGAGCGGTGTTAGGCACATAATCCAGATCGCACTCGGGATCGGGATTTTCCAGATTGATCGTCGGTGGCGCGATTTGATTTTTGATCGCCAATGCGGTCAATACCGCTTCGATGCCGCCGGCCGCCCCCAATAAATGACCGATCATGGATTTGGTCGAACTCACCGCCACCTTATAAGCATGGTCGCCCAATGCGGTTTTCATCGCATGTGTTTCGCCAACGTCGCCGGCCGGTGTCGATGTACCGTGGGCATTGATGTAATCGACATCGCCAGCATTGAGTCTGGCGTCGCGCAAGGCATTACGCATGCATCGTGCCGCGCCTTC
>JAQTYP010000118.1 GCA_028688235.1 Methylomonas sp. | reverse complement strand
CTGTTATCAATTAATTTGGGCTCATTCTCACTTAATCCGATTCCTGACGCCCGGATATTCTCAGCTAATGTGGTCCCTAAAAACGGATGTAATCGGGTCCTGTGATTTATGTTATCGGGCCGCTACACTTACCTCGAAGGCAAGGCCAACACATTGGGAGGCGGCAATGGATAAGATTGTCGGATTGATCGGCCGTGACGAAACGGTGGCCGAGTTGATTGCGGAAATCCGCAAAGGTAAGCATGTGATCTTGACCGGGCCTGTCGGCATCGGCAAATCGGCCATATTGCGGTCGGCGCTGGATAAGGCGGCCGACAAAATCGATTTGCTGATAATCTTGCACGACCATCAGGCAAAAGGCCAGTTTGTCGAGATAGCCAGGCAAATGCTGGCCTTGGGATTGATCGGCGCCAAGGAGCTGGATCTTCCGGCCAAGTTTCACGATACGCCCGGCCCCGAAATCGAATGGCGGGAAGTGAAAAGTCAGGTCAACCGCGCGAGCATGCGAGATTTGACCCAGGCGATCATTCCGGCACTGGCCAGGGCTGATAGTAAGCCTGTGATTGCAGTCGACGACCTAACCACGCTCACACCAACGCAAATGGCGTTCTGGCTGGCTATCTTCGATCATGCCCAAGTCATCGGTTGTGCGTCCGAGAAAAAAGCCAGAATCCGCAAATTATGGTGGAAAATGAAGGAAATCGAGGTTAAACCGTTACCGCGTAACGCCGTTTGCGAAATGGTGAAGGCTTACATCGTTGCCACGGGTATTCTGATCGAATCGCCGGATTTGTACATTTCCCACGTCGTCAAACAGTCGGGCGGGGTGCCGCAGGCAATCTATGACATGCTGGACGAATCCGGCAAGGAAAGAATCATCGACAAGCGCAAGGTGCGGGAAATGCGCCATGATGCCGGCGTGTTCTACATCGACTTTACGCCCTTGATCATGATCCTGGGCGCGGTAATCGTCTCCATGCGCTACGTGGGTATGGGTACCGGCGACAAAACCTTGTATATTCTCGGCGGCCTTGGCACCGCCCTGTTCCTGACCTTCCGCTACTTCGCGTTCAAGGGGGTGGGGCGTTAGCGGATAAGGCATATAAATGGAGCCGTTTTAATGCCGAATTGGTACTAAAACGGCGTTGATCGTTTGCCGAACGGCTACCGATATTCGACGCTAACGGCTTACCGGCTAATTCTTGTCACATGAATTTCGCACATCTAGGTCTGAAAAGGATCGGTTTTCCTCCTTCAATTTTCTGATTGAGCAAATTTAGGTTATTTTTAACCTTTTTTATTTACCCTAAGCATTCAAAAACGCTTTAACGTCATGTCCATTTTCAGGAAATGCTCAAATAACCAATGGCGCATAAAATCAAGTATTTTGTTTTTGTTCATCTGGCCACGAACTATTTCTTGGCTAATTTCTTCTAATTCCGCCAACAGTAGCTCATGAGCTTTCTTGTGCTGATTTATCTCTGATAAATTGTATTCCGTCATCAATTTTTCTTCCTCAGCGAAATGAACCTTTAAAAAATGGTCTAACACTAAAAATTTTTGATGAATCGCTTGACAGTCGTTATGAGGATCAAGCATTTGATTTGCCAGATCAAACAAGTAGTGATGCTGCTTATCAATTATTTCATTTCCTATATTGTATTCATCTAGCCATTGAAGATTTGTCATTTTTCAATCCCGGATTATTAACTTCATTCGATAAACAAATGGAATGCGACTCTATATGAATCCTAGTGGGTATGCGATCCTTTCCAGCATTTTTCGGTAAAGTTGTATTTGCTGGATGCGTTGTTCCTGCGTCAATTTTCCGGGTTGGATGGCCGGTAAGCGGCAATCAGCCTGTTCCCTTTCTTGCTAAACGGATTGATGAAAGCCAGATCGGCAATTTGCTGAAAAAAATGGCGTTGCTCGGAGCTGAGTTTGATCATCGTTGATCGCTTTGTATTGATTAGAATCGTTTGAGTAATATTAGTACATCATGCATGCATTTTTTGTTGATCGTCTTGTGTTGTTATAAGGGCTTTGTAATCTAACTCTTTGTAAAAAAGGTTTTAAGTTCTTGGCATCCGGCTTGCAGTAGCTTGGTTGAACAATTAGCGAAATGGGCTATCCACTTTACGCAAGTACTCTCTACATATGGCAATAGCTTCCTATTTTAGGAATCATGACCACAACCTATGCGCTAACTTGCGTTAAATGGATAGCCCATTTTCCCGAATCCAACAATATAATTTAAGGAACCGTCATGGATAAGTACAAGGTTACAGTCGAGATTGAGGCGGAGAGTCCGAGGGACGCATTATTGGCCTTGAACGACAGGAAGAATGCCGTCGCCGAAGTAGAAGATGGTTACGGTTTCATCACGTTGGTCGATCAGTCCAAGTCAGAAGATTCGGATTCGATCATGATAAAGGACGTACGAGATAGAAGAAGAGGATTCCAGCCATATCATTGATTCATTATTTACGTTTTCACTCCTTTAAAGGAGGGGTTTATGGCTAAGCTGGCAATTTCGATTCAGCCCGATACTGGCGAAGTGTTGTGCTGCCATGATCAACATGCAGACATTGGATCAAACAGAGCGACAGACCGCAACGGGTCAACCAGTCAATCAACAACTCCCCGTGTGGATCAACGGGTATAAAGTTTGTGACCCGATAATTCACTCTTGAATGTATTTTTTTGCCGTCCGCCTGTCCAGTCCGCTGATTCGGGCGACGGCTTCGTAACTACCGTGTTTGTCGTACAGATAGCGGCAATAGCGTTGTTGTAGCTGCCGGGCGCTAACCTCTTCCCGATCAATCTGAAAAGCGGTAGTCGGTGTTTGCGGCGAAGCCGGAGAGATTCGATAAGTTCCTGTCAGGCAGATTTGTCGGATGCATTGTTCCAATTCCCTAACATTGCCTGGCCAATGGTATCCGGCCGGTATCGTCGAGCGGATGCGGTCTTCTATGCGCTGGACCAGGCGTTGGTCCGGTTCGCTGATGACTCGGGCCAATAGGCCGCCGATCAAATGACTGATCTCGTCCGGATTCTGTTCCAACCGTTGCTGCAATCCGGGCACCTCGATAACGTCGGAACATAACCGATAGAACAGGTCGTCGCGGAACAGGCCTTGTTGTCTGAGTTGGCCGATATCCCGATTGGTGGCGCTAATCACACGTCCTGCGAAGCGTTGTTTTTCATGGCTGCCTACCGGGTAAAATACCCGGTCTTGCACGACATTCAGCAATTTGACCTGGGTCGGAATATCGATATCGCCGATTTCATCGATAAACACCGCACCGTAAGGGCTGCATCGGGCAAACAGGCCGTCGTGATTTTCGATGGCGCCGGTGAAGGCGCCCTTTTTATGGCCGAATAACTCTGCTTCCAGCAGCGAAGACGGAAATTGCGCCAGATTGATCGATTGGAAGGAGCGGGTAAAACTTTCCTGAAAACGGAGCCGCTTTGCGTCGAACGGAATAAAACCCGAGCAACCGATGGCGCGGGCCACTAGGCTTTTGCCGCAGCCGGTCGGCCCTAGCAATAAAGTGGAAAACTCCTCCATGCGGCCGCACAGATAATCCAGATACCAGTGCGGGTTGAAGGTAAAGATGTTGTTCCAAAGGTGCATACGCAATTCAATGATAGCCAGCGAGTGGCCCGATACCATCGAATTGATGAAATAAAAACCGCGATGTAACTGATAGAACAAGCCGATATATTTCTCGCTGGCCGCCTGGTCGAAACCGGCCGCCGCAAAACGGCCCAGCAGTTGTTTGGCGAAAGGCAAAGCAATCGGCGTATCGCCGGCTTGTTGCTGTTGTTCGATAAATTGGAAGAATGGGTTCTGAAATTCGTGGAATTGATAAAACAGCCAGGCAAACTCCATGACCCGCCGTAATTTCCCGGCATAACGCTCCACTTTAAACTCGTCCAAGGGTTGCAGCCGTGTTAACTGTTCGCTCAAACGCTGTTGTATTTGCTGGATGCGTTGTTCCAGCGTCAATTTTTCGGGTTGAATGGCCAGTAAGCGGCAATCAGCCTGCTTTCTTTGCTCGCTAAACGGATTGATGAAAGCCATATCGGCAATTTGCTGAAAAAAATGGCGTTGCTCGGCGCTGAGTTTGTTCATCGTTGACAGCTTTGTATTGATTAGAATCGTTTGAGCAATATTAGTACATCATGCATACATTTTTTGTTGTTCATCTAGTCGTTAAATTACAGTATGTACTCCAACTTGCCGTAGTAATTGGCTTTAATTTTTTGGCATCCTCATTGCGTTAACTTGACTAAACAGATAGCGAATAGTTACTTCAATGAGGATGACATCATGAACAGTCTTAAACGTATTTTCGTCAGCATCAAAAGCCAAATCGACCATGTTGCCGACGAATTCGAAAACCATGAAGCGCTGGCCGATGCCGCCATCAAGGATTTGCAGTCTCTGCAACAAAAAACCCGCTTGCATTTGCACCGGGTCAGTAGGCAATCAAGCCACTATCAGGAAAAAATCAAACAGGAAACAGAACAAGCCGGTTTATGGTCGGAACGCGCCGTCAAAATACGCAGCCAGGACGAAGCAAAGGCGCTGCAATGTGTAAAACGCTTGCGCGACTGCCGGCAACAAATCGCTTTATTCGAGCAGCAATATCAACAAAGCAGTACCCAGGAAGACAAGATCCGTCGGGATCTGGAGGTTATACAAGAACAAATTCATGTCCTGAATAACAAAAAAGAACTGCTGGCGGCCAGGCAAAACCGTAACCGCTTGCAAAGTGCCTTACAAAACCCACGGGGTTCCTCGCTTAATGAAGTACAAGACCTGTTCGATCGCTGGGAGGGGGCTGTCGTTAGCCATGAATCCGAGTCTATGCTCGGGGACGAGCCAGACAGTTTCGCCCAAACGTTCGAGCAGGAAGAAGATGAGTTGAGTTTGAAAATGCTGCTCGATGAGCTGACCAAATCTCAATCCGATGATAAAGAGCAATAGGGAGAGCCGTCATGTATGAGATTGAAATGAATGTAAACGCCGCCATCGATATGCCGGAAGAAAAACTGCAGTCTGAAAAGTCAAGCATGACCCGCCGCATCACCACCTATTTACGCTGGGTCGGGTCGATCCTGATTATCGTGTCGGCAATCAGTTTTATGCTGCAAGGGCATGAAGATATTGTGCCGGCTTACCGCTATTGGATCGGCCTGGGATTCACACTGTTATTATGCGCAGGAGGCATGATCTGTGCTTATTTATTCAGGGAAACCAAAGGCGCCCGCATTTTCTTCGGCCTGGGCGCGGCTTTTCTGCCGGTCCAGGTTTCCCAGGTAAGCGCCATGATTTACGGCTATTGGCACGGTAAAGCCGCCCTGCAACCGGCCTATAGCTGGTTACAGTTTATGAATGTCAGTCCGACTATCATTACGCTGGATTTTTTCATCACCGCGGCGTTGTTGGTATTAGTCGGCTATGCCAGCTACGCCATTCTGGCGCGCAAACATCTGTACACGTTGCTTTACACCAGTATTGCGGCGAATGCCTTGTTATTGTTGCCGATCAGGGACGGCGACATGATCGCTGTCATCATTGCCGGCTTGTTTGTCGTGCTGCGCCGTAGCGAATTGCGCTTGCACCGGGACCTCGCGATGCGCCTGGCCGAAGGTATGGCGGCCAGGGCATTGATGAGTTTGCCGTTGTGGATCATCATCGGCCGCAGTATGCTGTATCCAACGTCCTACTGGCTTACGATCGTCCTGTCTGCAACTGTCGTGATGTATTGCATTTACGATATCAACCACTACACGCAGTCTGACTTTATTCGCTACATTTGCCAATGGCTGGGTACGATCGCCGCTATCAATATTTGGCTGCAATGCGCCGGACAGTTAGGCTGCCTAAACGATGACAATTTCAGCGTCTTCTTACCCATCGCCGTTATTCTGTTCGGATTGTCCGCCCGGGTTAATTTTTATCCCCGCTTCTATCGTTTCATCGCATCCGCGCTGGTGGTTTTTCTGAGCTTGGACGCCATGATCGAACAACAAAGCCTAGCACCGGTATTAGCCATAGCCGCCGGCACATTGCTGACCATCTCAGGTATCCGTTATCGCGAAAAAATGCCGTTCTTCTGCGGTAATGTCTGCGTCGTCAGCGGCTTCTTATTTTACTGGGAATATGCAATCAATATCTACACTGCTACACCGTGGATTAGTTCCATCGTATTGGGTCTGCTGGTGATTTTGTTGGCTTCTTACATCGAAAGCAAAGATCGGTTGATCATGGCGAAAATGCGCTATTACTTTAATCAACTGAAGCAGTGGAATTAACCTGGAAAAGCTTTTGCCCACGAAAAACTCGCGTTTTTCGTGGGCTGTCGATTGTGTTTAGGGGGATAGGCCGGAATCCATCAATGATGAACGACCTTCTTGACCTGGCTAATGATGCGACCGTTATATCAACCGTTTGACGAAAGGAGTCATCGGCAATCCACTAATAATTAGTGACTTAGCATGGGATCTAGTATGCAAATAATCAGCATTCCGACGGAACAAACAACAGCGGCAACCGACCTAGCCGTCGCTTTATTGGCTTTATTTTTTGCGTTCCGTGTTTGGAGGCTAAGCAAGTATGACGACAAAAAGGCAAATATATGGGTAACAGTGTTTCTGTTACTTTCAATTGCGGGAGTTTTAGGTACGATTGCTCATGGTCTTGCATTGGATGATAAAATTCGAAACTTGCTATGGCGCCCACTTTATCTTTCTCTCGGGTTATTGGTGTCTTATTTTGTTGTGGCTACAGTTTATGACGTATGGGGAGAATCAATAACAAGCCGCGTAGTGCGCCCTATGATTTTCCTCGGGGTCGCGTTTTTTGTGGCCGCAATCGCGTGGCCAGACGACTTCATTATTTTTATTGTCTATGAGGCGGCCGCAATGCTGTTCGCATTAATCGGGTACTCCTGGCTAACGATTCGCAGATTGCTAAATGGCGCTGGGTTAATTTTGTGGGGGATACTGCTATCAATTGTGGCTGCCGCTGTACAGGCTGGAAAGTTAATAGCGTTCCAGTTCATTTGGCAATTTGATCATAACGGAACATTCCATTTAATACAAATTGTTGCTCTTGCATTCCTGTTTATGGGGCTACAGATTTCGTTAATTCGTAAACATAAGCGATCCTAGATTTAGGAATATGCAATTATCGGTCTAACCAGGTTCTCAACCGACATCGAGCGCAAAGTTTCAAATGTGGGGTCGATTGCTACAATTCGCCGCTTATAAAATCCGTTATTCACTTCTGGCGTAATCGTATCGGAATCGATGGCGGGCTTGAATCGGAACTGATGGCGATTTTCGGTGGCAGGTTTGGATTGGAATATGCAATCTTCTAGGGTATGCTCCGCATACCACTTTTAAGCAAGTCCGGTCGCATCAATGAGATGCGCGATGCGTACCTACAGTGCTGCGAAAGGAGCCTATTTAACACCGAATTGGTACCAAAAAGGAACCTAAATTTTACCGAAAAGACGCCCGCTATGCCCCCACTGCGCGGGCAACAAAGTCACGTAGGGTATGCTCGACTCTAACATCTCTTATACTGACTAGTTTTTTCACAAGTCACCATAGGGTAATCTTATGTCAAACGAATACGGCGTCTTTTCGGACAATCCACAAACCGAATGGTTATCGGAAGCGGGCGGTGACCGCAACATGAAACTGCTACGGGATTTTTCCTATACCGATCCCGACGGCAAAGTTTGGCTAGCGCCAACCGATAGCGTGATCAACGGAGCGAGCATACCGGCCCCGTTGTGGTCTACGGTCGGCAGCCCGTACACCGGCGATTACCGCAATGCCTCCATCGTTCACGACGTCGCTTGCGACTTGGCGCAAACGGCGGCTGATCGCGAAGCGGCGGACAAGATGTTTTATTTCGCTTGTCTCGCCGGCGGTTGCGGCACGGCGCAAGCCCGTTTGTTTTATCTCGGAGTGCGAATCGGCGCGTGGGGGACGGGGCAAGCCGGTTGGATGGCGAAATTGAAACCGCAAAACCTGTTGTTCCGGTCGCGCGCGGAACCGCGATTGCCGGAGGAAGAGCTAATCCGGAATAAATTCGATAGCGTAAGATCGAAGTTGGAAACGCTTGCTGACACCGATGGTTTCGATAAATTGGAAGCGCTGGTGAATGCCGAACTGAAGTGATTTCAGCGCCTATCGTTTGGCGTTAAATGCTAGCCGCCACTCACGCCGCCTTTTCGACCGCGCTGTATCTAGGCGGCGCGGCCGTCTTCGAGTATCCGACCGATCCCGTTTCCTGGGGATTGGCGGCGCTGTTTTCGCTGATGCCGGACATCGACTTGCCGACGTCCAGGATAGGGCGGCCGCTGTTCTTTCTGTCGGTTCCGCTGGAAAAGCGCTTCGGCCACCGCACCGTCACCCATTCCATTATCGGCTTAGGCCTCCTGGCGGCGCTGGTCTCGCCGCTGTATTTCTTCCGGCCGGCGTGGTTTTGGGCCGCGCTCGGCGGCTACTGGTCCCATATCCAGATCGACATGGCCAACATCCGAGGCGTCGACCTGTTTTGGCCGTCGCCGGCGCGTGCGGTGATGCCCGGCAAGGCCGAATACCGCCTCGAAGTCGGGAGCAAGGCGGAAATGATCCTGCTGTGCGCAATGCTGGCATTCTGTGCCGGGCTGTACCCGATGAGCCATTTGGGCCTGCGCGGCGGCCTACACCAGCTGTTGAAGGACTTCGATATTGCCTACGACGAGTTCGTCGAAGCGCAGGGCACGCATTGGTACGCGCTGGAACTGAAGGCCGTCGACAACCTGACGCTGGAACACATCGAATGCGCCTGCCCGGTGCTGGGCGCCTGGCAGAACGGCCTGATCGTCGACTATCGCGGCAAGACTCGCTCGGTCGGCAAGAGC
>JAQTYP010000117.1 GCA_028688235.1 Methylomonas sp. | reverse complement strand
TATGCCTCCGACATCACCGCGCGAAAACTGGACGAACAACTGTTGCGCCGGAAAACCGATGAATTGCAGCGCTCCAATGCCGATTTGGAACAGTTCGCTTACAGCGTCTCGCACGATATGCGCCAACCGCTGCGTACGATAACGGGACACTTGCAATTGCTGGCAAGCAGTCTGAAAGAGCAATTGGACGAAAACTGCCGGGAAAATCTGGAATTTGTACTGGATGGCGCTAGACGCATGGATGCCATGATCGTTTCTTTGTTGGAATATTCGCGGGTCGGACGCAAGATGGAATCCAAATCCGAGATCGTCAGCAGACAGGCACTCGACGAGGCTTTGTTTTTCCTGGAGCCGGTCATTCGGCAAGCTAAGGCCTTAATCGATATAGCCGGCGAGTGGCCGTCTATCGTTGCCGATCTCGACGAGCTGACGCGACTCTTCCAAAACCTGATCGGCAATGCACTGAAATACCAAGAGCAAGATAGTGAGCCGAAAATTTGGATAAGCTCGCGGCTGGTCGGCGGCGATTGGCTGGTCGAAGTCAAAGACAATGGCATAGGCATCGATCCCGCTCAAGGCAACCGGCTGTTCCAGTTTTTCAGTCGTTTGCAGCCCCGTAGCCGCTTCGATGGTACAGGCATGGGGCTGGCCTTGTGCAGGCGCATCGTCGAACACCACGGCGGACGTATTTGGCTGGAGTCGGATGGATCGGGTCAGGGCTCGATATTTAGTTTCAGCATGCCGGTTGCCTCCGGTGCCGCGCTTGACGTCGAAAAGGCCGATTGAATTTCGATCGCTTTGCGTCGGTTTGCTTACCCGGCTGAAAGGGAGCGAAAACGTCCCGACGCTCGCTGTCTTGGCGTCAGTTTTTTTACAAGGCGAAATCGCCGCTCCGGCAGGTAGTCTAGTCAGCAATCTGGTTCACTTTGCTAGCTTTTAAAGTGGGAATAAAAAGGAGTAATTCATGAAATTCGGCGAATTGTCCCCCTTTACTATCCCTTTTTCTGTCAGTTTTTTTTACAAACTGGATGAAATACGGTAATTGGTTTTTATTGCTGTTATGCAAGTAGTTGAAATTAATAAATTCTAGGTTTTCAGCTCAGTTTTTGCTCTTTTTTTAATGGGCGAAAATGGAAGGCGCGCGTCATGGAAACAGACGAATTAGCCAACCCATTAAGGCTATTTATTTTCATCTATTTAGGAAACTGGCGTTATGAGCATAAAAAAATCATTCAGCCCCTTATTCTTTGGGCTAATCCTTCATGCTGGCGTTTCTGAGGCCGCTCCCTTCGTTTTGGATTTCGAAGGTGCAGGGGACCAAGCAGCGCTTAATAATTTTTACAATGGCGGTACCGATAGCCAAGGCAACTCGGGTACAAATTATGGCGTTCAATTCGGTAGTAATTCATTGACGCTGATTGATCAAGATGCCGGTGGTACTGGCAATTTTGCAAACGAACCCACCCCCAATACCATCTTGTTTTTCCTCACCGGTTCGGCAATCTTGAACTACGGACCGGGATTCGATACCGGTTTTTCTTTCTTTTACTCTTCAGCCACGGCCGCAACGGTTACGGTATGGGATGGTCTGAATGCGACCGGTAACCTGTTAGCCACTTTAAATCTAACAGCCCAATACAACGACAATTGCACAGGGGATCCAAGCGGACAGTATTGTAATTGGACGGCAGTGGGCGCGACATTTGCTGGCTTAGCCAAGTCTATAGACTTCGGCGGCACAGTCAATCAAACGGGGTATGACGATATTACCTTTGGTTCGGCTGATCCTGGAAGAGTGCCGGAGCCGGCATCTCTTGCTTTGTTAGGCTTGGGCTTTGTCGGAATGAGATTAGTAAGGCGGCAATCCGTTTGAGGTAAGTCCTCGTTATTAAGGAACTCGAGCAGTCCAAGAAAAGCACGAAATAAGTCAGCTTGTTGCGCCGGTTTTCGGTTATGTCTCTGCGGGTGGCGGTCTGAGATTGGCTACAACAGTTGAAAACTTTCGTGCTCTTCGCCTGCGCTCGGGACGGGTAAGATGTATTTCTGGGCCGTAATTTATCCGGAGCTAAGGCGACGAAAACGGCGTGGTCCTGATTGTGCCACCTAAGCTTGGCTATAGGACTTGAAAAATTGTTTCGCGGTGCGGCCGTTTTTGGCAGCGTTTTGATGGGCAAAATCCAGCGCGGCTTGATGCAATGCCTGGCGGTCGCCTTTAAAACCAGGGAAATAGCTGTCGACGATATCCAGATAGGTCGATGTGGGTTGCGGATAAAAAGCCAGGCGCAGGCCGAATCGGTCGGACAGCGAAATTTTCTCTTCTATGGCGTCGGCATAATGAACTTCGTTACCTATCAGCCGGGTATCGAGATTGTCGCTCATCAGTTCCGGCATCAGATGCCGCCGGTTCGATGTCGCGTAGAACAGCACGTTGTCGGGCGGCAGTTCTATCGAACCTTCCAGCACGCTTTTCAATGGTTTATATAAGTTGTCGCCGCTGTCGAAAGAAAGGTCGTCGCAATAGATAATGAAGCGTTGTGGGTGTTCGCGGATGTTGTCGACGATTTCAGGCAGATAGAGCAGGTCGGCCTTATCCACTTCCACGATGCGCAGGCCCCTGTCTTTGTAAGCATTTAACAGGGCTTTCACCAGCGAGGATTTGCCAGTGCCACGAGCGCCCCAAAGTAACGCATTATTGGCCGGCAAACCGGATAGAAAGCGCTCGGTATTGGCAATCAGTTGTTGTTTTTGCGCATCGATCCCGAGCAGTTGATCCAGACGGATAGTGTCGATTTGTGTGACTGCGCGCAACAAAGCCTGACGTTGGCGCCAAATAGCGGCATAAGAGTTGTTCCAATCGATCATAATGTTCGTGGTTTAGGTTTTAGAATATGCTGGGATGCGAAGATGTGACCATGCAAGAAGGGATTGTCAATAAAATGTCGGGTTTGCGCTGATTAGCATTCCATTCTGTCGCGTCATCACAATCGCGGCTTTATTGCCGGGGTAAATTCTCGGGCCGATACGGCATGGTCGACAGACCAGGATCGGCGATCACCGGACCTGCTTCCATTCGTTTGCGAACCGATTCATGCACGATCAAGCCCTTGCCGGCGAATTGACGCAGAGATTTTTTGCCGTCGGCGAACGGAAAATGCCGCCAAGGTTGATGCGCCGTGCCTGCCGGATCTGGATTCAAGGCCGGTGCGTCTGTCGAGCCAAATTGTACCGATAATGGCATGAGCTTTTCCATCATCCATTGCAAAGCGATGTCCGACAGACCGCTTTCCTTGTTCAGCGAGGTATAACCGCCGCCCACATCGGCATGGGCTCCGGCGAACAGCATTTGCTCGACATGGCCGGCGCTATCCCATAATGTCGGCGTGAAATCCACCCGCTGTTCGTCCAGCGATACTGCATGTATGCCGCGCTCGACCTTATCGCTGAGTCGGGTGTTGGCGAATTCGAATACATCCGCCCGGCTGTCTTTGTTGTAACGGGGAAAGCCTAAGGCGCCCACGGTATCCCATACGGCGACGGCGCGAATAGATTCCACCGGCTGAAGGTCGTCGGCATCGACGGCGCTGCTGCCTATGAAACCAGGTAAATTGGAAATGCCGCCGACCAGCCGGGTCCACCAGTTGCCTTGACCGCTATCCTTGCGATAATGATACCAAGCCCTGGCTCCCCAACGATAAGCGTCGGTTTTATCGGTTGTCAGGCGTTTGGCCAACAGGCCTTGCTTGGCTATCATGCCGGCCAGCGCCCGCACCGTGTAGGCGCCACGGCTGAAGCCGATGACGACGATGTGATCGCCTGGTTCGTATTCGCGGGAGATGAAGGTATAGCCGCGGACGATGCGGGCGATAATGCCGGCACCGAACACGCCGCCCAATACTTTGTTTATTGGATTGCGGGTGTCGCCAACGCCGTGGATATACTTGGAAACTTGCAGCGTAGCGCCATCTCGAGTCAAGCGCTTTTCCTGTTCATGCTGCAATGGTGCGGAATCCGCCGTTTCGTCACCGGCCAAGCTGAGGAAGAGCTTGAATACATTGGTAGGGTCGGGTTGCCGGTCGTTATTATCGTCCTGATCGGGGCCGTTCCAAGTGCCGTCGGCGCAAAAGATGATGGTTTTGGGCATGGCTTATCTCCTGGGGTTATCGAATTTGGCCGGGGGATGGCGTCAATCGGCTGTGCTGCAGGGCCGCTGAGTTCTTTTGTGTGTTTCTGTGCGCAGGACTATTCTAGCAACCCGAGAACAGCTTGCCATATTTATTGACGATTAGACCCCTCGCACTTCCGCCCCATCGGTATTTTCGGCTTCTATCCTCCTATCCCCTGCTATTTTCGCGTAATCAGTGATTTCACGTACTGAATAGGTGAAATCACCGAAAAGTACGATACGGTGCCTTCGCTATTTTTAGGTGTGGCTAACGGCTTGGCTGTTGGTCTAAATGTTGCTCTTGAATTATGGATTTATGGCAAAACCATAAGAAGGAGTAGATAATGAGTATAAAGTTAGCACCGCTTGTTGGCTTGGGCCTCAGCCTCATCCAAATACCCGTTCACGCAGCCATCATTGATGACATTAGCCAACTTCCACTTCCCGTGCAGAATTGTGCTTTAGCGGGTAATTGTCTGGTGGAATCGATCAGCGCATTCGATAACGGAGGCATTGCCGCATTTCGCTACCAGTCGGCGGATTTTTCGGGTTATTTATTCCGCTATTCGGTCTTGCCGCCTTCGCAGGCCAGCGATGTCGAAGAGGGTTTCGATTACAGTCAGGATCCTCCGGCTACTCAACACCATTCCACAAATATCCCCTTGGCGGGTACGCTATGGGTAAAGGCTGCGGAAAGCTACTCCGCCTTGGCTGCAAGCCATGAAATCGTAATGTATCTGGATCGAGCCACGCCAAGCCAGCAAGTGGTAATACCCCGCTGGGCTGACGAAAACCTATACCCGACAACGTTGAATTTCGAATTTAGCACGGCATCGTTGTCGGCGAGTAGCGCCAACCGTTATTTGGCACTAACTTACGATGGCGATAGGAGTAGCGGCGATTTAGTGGGGAATGAAGCATTGGTTCCCTGCCTAGCCGAAGGCTGTAGCGTCAATCAACGACTGAACCTGATCGGCATGGCCTTCGTGCAAGTCGGTAACCAACTGGTATTGCAATTTGCGAGCGATGACACGAGAAGCATGCTTTATAGCGAGGCTATCGCCTACAACGATGTAACGTATGGTTTCCTTCATCAGCGGGACTGGTATGTTCAGCCGGTGCCTCTGCCGGCAGCCTGGTTGATGTGGTTATCCGGATTCGGCTTGCTGGCCGGAATCGGCAAGAGGCGCACTGCCTAAGAAAAGGTCCGCCTAAATAAATTGGAAATTTCTGGCGAGAGCTGGCTATAATCCGAACACGGCCTTCGACAGACGAAGGCCGATTCAAATATGGAAGGGGAGCCCAACCATGAAAAAATACCCGTTTACGGTCTTCATCGGCCGTTTTCAGCCGTTTCATAACGGCCACGCCCACGTCATTCACCAAGCCTTGTCGGTTTCCGAACGCGTCATCGTCCTGTGCGGTTCCGCGCATATGCCGGCCTCGTATCGAAATCCCTGGTCTTATGCCGAACGTAAGGACATGATCCTCTCGGCTTTCAATAAAAGTGACGCCGATCGCATCCATGTGCTGCCGGTCATCGATTCGCCTTACAACGAAGCGGCCTGGGTGCGCTCGGTGCAAAAAATCGTCGCCGGCGTCACAGAAGCGCTGCACCCGGTTCCGCACCGGCCGCCGGCCATCGCCTTGATCGGCCACGGTAAGGACGAAAGCTCGTATTACCTGAAGTTGTTTCCGCAGTGGCAGTCGGTCGACGTCGACAACCTGAAAGACATCAATGCCACCGAGATTCGGGAAGGCTATTTCAATGGCGATTCCGAAGCGGCTTACGGCGAGCATTTGCCCAAACCGGTCAGGCAATATCTGGACGGCTTTAAAACCCAGGACACCTATGCCGGCATCGCCGACGAATTCGATTTCGTTCGCCAGTATAAAGCGGCTTGGGCTGCTTCGCCTTATCCGCCTGTGTTCATGACCGTCGATGCGCTGGTCGTTCAGTCCGGCCACATCCTGTTGGTCAAGCGCCGCGCCAAACCCGGCAAGGGCCAGATGGCGCTGCCGGGCGGTTTCGTCAATCAAACCGAACGCCTGCAGGACGCCTGCCTGCGCGAACTGCGAGAGGAAACCGGCCTGAAAGTGCCGCTGCCTGTGCTGAAAGGCTCCATCGTCAAGACCGAAACCTTCGACGCGCCCTACCGTTCCGCTCGCGGCCGCACCATCACTCAGGCCTACCTGATACAACTGGAAGATTCGCGGCAATTGCCCAAGGTCAAAGGCGGCGACGATGCCGAAAAAGCCTTTTGGCTGCCGCTGGCGGAGCTGAATCCGGAAAAAATGTTCGAGGATCATTACTTCATGATCCAACACCTGATCGGCGAATAAACTTTTACTCACGCGGCCCGGACAGACCGGACCGTTCATTAACTCTGGAGGAACTTCAGATGCATGCATTATCCGACAACCTGATACTCAACACCGACAGCTACAAGTCCAGCCACTTTTGGCAATATCCGCCCGGCACCCAGTTCGTGTCGTCCTATGTCGAATCGCGCGGCGGCGATTATCCCAATATCGTGTTTTTCGGTTTGCAGATGTTCATCAAGGACTATCTGCTCAAACCCGTCACGACGGCGATGCTCGACGAAGCCGAGACCATCCTTAATGCCCACGGCGTCCCATTCAACCGGCCGGGCTGGCAATACATCGTCGATGCCCACGGCGGCCACCTGCCGCTGCACATTCAAGCGATGCCGGAAGGCATGGTCACCGAGCCCGGCCAAGTCATGATGCAGATCGTCAACACCGACCCGGAATGCTTCTGGCTGACCAGCTACCTGGAAACCATGATCTTGCGCGCCGCCTGGTACGGCACCACCGTTGCCACCCGTTCCTATGCCTGCAAGCAATTGATCGCCCGTTACCTAAAAGAAACCGGCGCCGACCTGTCCGGGCTGGATTTCAAATTGCACGACTTCGGCGCCCGCGGCGTGTCGTCGTTCGAATCGGCCGCCATCGCGGGGTTAGCGCACTTGGTCAACTTCAAGGGCACCGACACCTTGAGCGCGGTGCTGGCCGCCAAGCGCTATTACAACGAAAGCGGCATGCCGGCCTATTCGATCCCCGCCGCCGAACACTCCACCATCACCGCCTGGGGACGGGAACGGGAGGCCGATGCCTACCAAAACATGCTGAATCAATTCATCGGCCCGGACAAGCTGGTTGCCGTGGTCAGCGACTCCTACGACTTATGGCAGGCCTTGGAGCTTTGGGGCACCCGCTTCAAGCGGCAAATCATGGAATCCGGCGGCCGCTTGGTGGTGCGCCCGGACTCCGGCGATCCGGTCGAAGTGGTGTTGAAAACCGTGCAAAAGCTGGAACAGCACTTCGGTTCGGAAACCTTCAACGGCTACCGTTTGCTGCATCCAGCGGTGCGGGTCATTCAGGGCGACGGCGTCAACATCAAAAGCATCGGCCTGATTCTGGAAAACCTCAAACAGCACGGCTATAGCGCAGACAATCTGGCCTTCGGCATGGGCGCCGGCCTGTTGCAGAAACTGGATCGCGACACCCTGAAGTTCGCGATGAAGGCCTCGGCGATTTGCATCAACGGCACCTGGCAAGACGTTTACAAAGACCCGGTCACCGATCCCGGCAAACAATCCAAACGCGGCCGACTGGCCTTGGTGCGGAATGATGATGGACACCTGCGAACGATACGCGAAGAGGAATTGGGCGGAAGAGAAAACTTGCTGCGTAGCGTCTACCGCGACGGCGAGTTGTTGATCGACGAAACGCTGAGCGATGTCAGGAGCAGGGCTGCGCTCGATTTACCCGGTTAGGAATATGCGCAAAATACTCTCGAAACAGTAAGCATTGTGGCGGTTAAGCCGTTCGTGGTGAGCTTGTCGAACCATGAATGGCTTAACCGTTCACCCTTCGACAAGCTCAGGGCGAACGGTTAAGCCTCCCTCTGTGTCCCGTTTTAAACGAGAAGCCCCCTTTCCGATTTTGAAGAAGTTACCTCATGCTCCTTCCTTAACGGCAAAAACATCCCCTTCCGATAGACATTTGCCGGTAACAGGCTCCGGCTTAATCGACTTGTCACACAAGGCCGAGCCGAAGTGCGTATGATAGAAGAGGAAAGGCCTTGGCCTTTCGCAATTTTTCTTTACCCCTATTAGGGTTACCATGAGAAGGTTAGCAACATTATGAATATGATTCGAGCAACACTATTAACGGGATTATTGGCTATCGGGCTAGGCGCAGCCAACATCGCCGCCGCGGAAGAAAACGCCGCTTCGGCACCCTCCGGCGTTAGCCAGGCCATTTCCCATATCGAACAAGCCATCATCGAAATTGCCAAAAGCGATTTCAACGCGGCCCAAGTTCATCTTAAAGCAGCACGCACCGCGGCCGAAACCTTAGCCACAAACGAAGAGCAGATCAAAAAGGCTAACGCCTTGGTTATTCAAGGCCAAATTCTGGCGAAAAAAGGCGATATCGAAAAATCGACCGTTGAATTGAACAAAGCCTTGAAAATTTATCGCGCACTGTAATCAAAAGCGGCCGGGTTAGTGTCACTAAAATCCGGCCATTTTCCGCCAAAGTCGGTCTGAGCCGAACGGGGCGGCGTCAATATTGATGTGCATCCTGTCGTCGGCAAATCCTATATTTTGTCCCGGCTTAAATGGAAAGCCGTTTGGGCGTGTTTTGTGTGGTTCTTGCCATTCTATTCGTTAGAATCGAATCTCATCGAAATTCTAGGGAAGAAAATTAAATACTAATGGCTACCCTAAGTTGCTTATATTATACTGCGTGCGCGGTTACCATTG
>JAQTYP010000116.1 GCA_028688235.1 Methylomonas sp. | reverse complement strand
CCGGTGGACTGAACGTCGAAGCACAGCAACGCATCTTCGGCGATATCGCCAAGTTCATCAATCCGGCTTCGGCTCGCCAAGCCGGATTGGCAAAACAATTGGCGATGCGGGGTTACGAAGACATGGTTAGGCTGGCGGCGGCGCTGGAGCGCCTGCCCTTGGTAGACAAGACTCAGCTTGGCGAGTGGTTGCTGAAGCGTCTGGAAAAAGCCGGCGAGCCGGAGCAAAGTTGGTGGGCGCTGGGGCGCGTCGGCTCGCGGATATTGTTTCATGGTAACAACCACGATGTGATTGCGCCGACTATCGCCGCGAATTGGCTGGGGCAACTGCTGAAAGCGGACTGGAAGAAACAGCCGCAAGCCGGTTTCGCCGTTACTTTGCTGGCTCGCCGCTGCGACGATAGGGCTCGCGACATCGACGACGACTTGCGCCGGCAGGTGCTGGACAAACTCAAACAAGCCAAGGCCGCCGTTTCCTGGCAGGATATGGTCGCCGAATATAAGCAGCTGGACGAGAGCGAAGAGAAGCAAATCTTCGGCGAAGCCTTGCCGCCGGGCTTGCGCTTGATTTGAGAATGGACGGAGTTACGAATTCATCGCTGTTTGGAGTTTAAATCAATAACGTAGATCTAATCGGTGCTTTTGAGCAAGGGTTCGAGTTTCGGGCGTCATGCAACACCGCCAATGCCGGTCTGTCCAGGTTTCTCTCTATCCCCCGGGTTATAATGCCGGGCCTAAAACAGATCAGACTTAAGGAGGGCCGGTCATGGCTTTGGTGTCTTTACGACAACTTTTGGATTATGCCGCGGAACATGGCTTCGGCGTTCCCGCTTTCAACGTCAGTAACATGGAGCAAGTTCAGGCCATCATGCAAGCGGCCGATGCTTGCGACAGCCCGGTAATCATGCAAGGTTCCGCCGGCGCGAACCGCTATGCAGGCGAGGTGTTTTTAAGGCATTTGATTCTGGCTGCCGTAGAGCAATACCCGCATATTCCGGTCGTCATGCATCGCGACCATGCGCCCGCGCCGGCCATTTGTGCCCAAGCCATACAATCAGGGTTCAGCTCGGTGATGATGGACGGGTCGTTGCTGGAAGACATGAAAACGCCGGCTTCTTTCGATTATAACGTCGAAGTGACCCGTGCCGTGGTCGACATGGCGCACGCCTGCGGCGTGTCGGTCGAAGGCGAAATCGGTTGCCAGGGGTCGTTGGAAGCCAATACGGACCACAGCCAATTGCTGACCGATCCCGACGAAGCGGTCGAGTTCGTCAAGCAGACTCGAGTCGATGCACTCGCCGTGGCGATAGGCACCAGTCACGGTGCCTATAAATTCAGCAAGCCGCCTACCGGCGAAGTGTTGGTGATCAGCCGCCTGAAGGAACTGCAGCAGCGTCTGCCGAATACTCATTTCGTGATGCATGGATCGAGTTCGGTGCCGCAGGATTGGCTGAAAGTGATTAACGAATACGGCGGCGATATCCCCGAAACCTACGGGGTGCCGGTCGCCGAAATCGTCGAAGGCATTAAATATGGTGTGCGCAAGATCAATATCGATACCGACTTGCGTATGGCTTCGACGGGAGCGATGCGCCGCTTTTTGGCCCAAACGGAAAACGCATCGGAGTTGGATGCCCGCAAAACCTATCAGGCCGCCAGAGACGCGATGCAGGCTCTTTGCAGCGAGCGATACCAAGCGTTCGGTTCCGCCGGTCATGCCGGCAAGATCAAGGCGATTCCGCTGGCTGTAATGGCCAAACGCTATTAACCCCGGCGTTTCTTGCCGGTTGGTATTAGCCGCCCCTTACGTTATGCTGATTCTGTCCTTTTTTAGACCTGCGCAGAACCCATGAAAACTTTACCCAAACAGCCGCATCCTTCCGAACTGCAAGCTCTGCATCTGCTGGTTCAATCCGGCCAATTGCCGCTGGCCGAAGTTCAAGCCCAGGCATTGCTAGCTCGTTATCCCAAATCATTGGCGGTATTGAATTTATTGGGCATGTGCCAGCAAGGCCGGGGCAAGCTCAGGGAGGCGGCTGGCAGTTTTCGCAAAATGCTGGTTTTGGACCCGCGGATCGCCGAAATCCATTTCAATTTGGGGGCCATCAATACCCAGCTCAACGACGTCAAGGCGGCGGTGGCTTGTTACCGCAAGGCCTTGCAGCTTAATCCCGAATTGACCGTCGCCCATTTCAATTTGGGGGCCTTGTTACAGCAGCAAGGCGCCTTGCGCGAGGCCGGCGCCCATTACCGGCAGGCGGTGGCTCAGCAGCCCGAATTTGCCGAGGCCTGGGCTAATTGGGGGACGGTGTTGCAATTGGAAGGCGATTTGGTGGCGGCCGAGCAATGTTATCGTAAGGTTTTGGCCTTGCAGCCCGATGCGCGCGGCTTCTTGAATCTTGGAACGGTATTGTACGGGCAGGGCGAGCATCCGGCGGCGATAGCCGCATTTAAGGAGGTATTGAATCTGGACCCTCGGTTTGCCGATGCCTGGAACGATTTGGGCGAAACCTATCGTGATCAGGGCGACATGGAGGAGGCCGTGCGCTGCTACCGCGAGGCCTTGAAAGCCGAGCCGATTCATGCTCGGGCCAATTACAATCTGGGCGAATGCTATTGTTTGTCCGGGCAACTGGAACAGGCCGTGCCTTATTTTGCCGCATCGGATTTTGCCGATGCCGGGGAAAGGGTATTGCAATGCCTGTACAAGACCGGACAATTCGACGTGTTCAAGCGGCGCCTGGACGAGTTCGTCGAGCAGGGCAGGCACCAGTCCATATTGTTGGGTACTTTATCGACGCATTACGCCCTGAATTTTAGGCAAGACAATTCCTATCGTTTTTGCCGTAAGCCCATGGATTTCGTGCAACACACGCATATAGCCGAATTGTCCGACCCGGCCAAGCCCTTGTTGAACGAACTTCTGCATGACATCAAGTCGTTGCAGATTGCCGAGCGCAAACAGGGGCGGCTGTATTACGGCATACAATCGGCCGGCAATCTGCTGCAGCGGGATGAGCCCTCGTTTCGTCAATTGGCGGGGTTGCTTCTGGCTAAGGTCAGGGCTTATCAAAAGCATTTCGCCGGCTGCGACGACGCCTTGATCCGCTTGTTTCCCAAGGAACTGGAGTTTGCCAGCTCCTGGTACTTGCGGATGAAAAAGGGCGGTTATCTGACCTCGCATATCCACGAAGAAGGCTGGATCAGCGGTTGCGTCTATCTGCAATTGCCGGATAAAGGCGAAGGTCACGAGGGTAGCTTCGAATACGGTACCGACGGCGACGATTATCCGCGGCTGCACGACGATTTTCCGTGCCGGATCGTCGATCAGGCGGTAGGCGATCTGGTGCTGTTTCCGTCTTCACTGTTCCACCGCACGATTCCGTTTCATTCCGAGCAAGAGCGGGTCTGCGTGGCATTCGATATCAAGCCCCGAGCCTTATAGCCACTGATCCGTCGGTGGCTGTTGTTTTATACTTCCAACATTATGACTATGTTGCGGTTATGCCGCCAACAACCAAGGAGACCGGATGAGCGATTTGTTCGACCCCATCAAAGTAGGCGACATCGAGTGGCCCAACCGTGTCGTGATGGCGCCTTTGACGCGTTGCAGAGCCAGCGCGGGGCGCGTGCCCAATGCGCTGATGGCCCAATACTATGCCCAGCGGGCGGATGCCGGTTTGATTTTGAGCGAGGCCACCAGCGTGTGTCCTCAAGGCGTGGGCTATCCTGATACGCCGGGAATTTGGAATGCTGATCAGGTTGCCGGCTGGAGCGAGGTGACCCGTGCCGTGCACGAAGCAGGCGGACGCATGTTTCTGCAGTTGTGGCATGTCGGCAGAGTCTCCGATCCCTACTACCTGAACGACGAACTGCCTGTTGCCCCCAGTCCGATTGCGCCCGAGGGGCATGTCAGCTTGTTGCGACCTCAACGCGAATTCGTCACGCCCAGGGCGCTTAGGCTCGACGAAATACCGGCCATCGTCGAAGCGTACAGGCAAGGCGCCGAACGCGCCAAGCAATCGGGATTCGATGGTGTGGAGATTCATGGCGCCAACGGCTATCTACTCGATCAATTTTTGCAAGATGGTAGCAACAAACGATCGGATGCCTATGGTGGCAACATAGAGAATCGCGCCCGGTTACTGCTGGAAGTCACCGATGCGGCCATTTCGGTCTGGGGGCCGGGGCGAGTCGGGGTGCATTTGGCGCCCAGAGGGGATGCGCATTCCATGGGCGATTCGGAGCCTTTGCGTACTTTCGGCTATGTTGCAGAGCAACTGGGCAACAGGGAGATTGCATTCATTTTTATCCGGGAATCCTTGGGCTCGAACCGCATCGGTCCGGCCTTGAAGAAACGTTTTGGCGGTGTGCTGATCGCCAACGAGGGCTTCGATAGAAAAACCGCTCTGCAGGTCATTGCGGACGGTGAAGCCGATGCGGTTGCCTTCGGCAAGGATTACATCGCCAATCCGGATTTGGTTGGCCGCTTGCGAACTAACGCGGCACTGAATCCCTACGATACCGCCACTTTTTACGGATACGGTTTGCCGGAGCCGAGCAAGGGATATACCGACTATCCTATCAACTGCGCTTAGTCCACGGAAATTCGGATGCGGGATCCGTCCGCCAAAATTGCTTGATGTCGTCGCGTCTGAGCATATAGGCGTTGATGATGTTGCCGTGGCGCTGCCGATAATGCGTTTCGACGGAGGCGGGAATGTGTTCGGAAAAAAAGTTTTTCAGATTCAGCAGCAATACGCATGAGTCCTGAATCCGTCCCATGTCGGACAGGTAATCGTGAATACGCTGCAGGTGATCATCCGGCAAGGGCGGCAGTAAAATGTCGGCCGATTCCAGCAGGTAGCGCAGCTTTTTCACGGCGATGCGGGTATGGTGAATCGTGACGGGCTGGGCGATATCGATCAGCCTGAAGCGTTCCATCGCGGTGCCGTATATCCCGTCTGCGCAGGCTAATATGCGCGGTTTCAAATCGGCTTTGCCGAAATCACTAAGCAGATGTTCGCGGGCTTTTTTTACCAGGGGCTGCAGCCGGCTGCTCTCCATGTGTTCAATATTGGCCGGAGTTTGTGCCAATAAGCGCTGTTCAGCGACGGTCAAGTGGTGTAAAAACGGGGCCAGTTCCGGTAATATCGGAAGCGTAGCGGCGATTTCCTGCCACATGACCTGGGTGTCGCGCAGTTCGTCGAAGCTGTCGAGCTGCGCCTTCAAGGCCTTGCGCAGTTTGCGCAATTCCCGTTGCGGCGCGAGAGCCTGAAATAATTCGATCGAGGACAATAATCGCCGGGTACCGATGCGTAGGCTATGCACTGCATTTTCGCTGGATTCGCGACGACAGGCTGTCAGGCGTTTGCGGTATTTGTCCCACAAACCGTCGAATGCATGGACCAGCTGTTTGCCGTCATGCATAGTTTTTCTCAGGATTTGATACGGCTCTGCAAGCGCTTCTTGCGCATGATCAACGTCACGATGGGGCCTGAGGCCGCGTAGCCGACCGAAAGCAGGAACAGCATGCGTTGCGGTTGCGCCATCACGAAACTGATGATCAACATCGCCAATATGGTCACGATGAAGGGCACCCGGTTTTTGAAATCGATTTCCTTGAAGCTGGAATAGCGGAAGTTGCTGACCATTAACAAGCCCGTGGTAATCGTGGTAATCAGCACCAGATATTTGAAGTTTTCGACGTCGTAGCCGTTTTCAACGCAAAACCATAATCCGCCGGCCAGAATCGCCGCGGCCGCGGGGCTGGGTAGGCCTTGAAAATAACGCTTATCGGCGACTTCGACTTGGGTATTGAAACGGGCCAGACGTAGCGCGCCACCCGCCATGTGCACGAATGCGGCGAACAGGCCGACTTGACCCATGCTGGACAGCGTCCACAAATACATGACGATGGCCGGCGCGGCGCCGAAGGACACCATGTCCGACAAGCTGTCGTATTGCACGCCAAATTCACTTTGAGTATTGGTCAGGCGGGCGACGCGTCCGTCCAGGCCGTCCAGCACCATCGCGATGAACATCGATATGGCGGCCGTTTCGAAGCGTCCGTTAATGGCCGAGGTGATGGCGTAAAAACCGGCAAACATCGCGCCGGTGGTGAACAGATTAGGCAGTAGATAAATACCGCGATGACGCTGAGGCTGTTTATTTGGAGGCATAATCGTCGCTTAGGTAAAGAAGTAGGCGGCATTGTACATGGACAGCCTTGGGCTCGCTATCTTGTTTATGTTTCAATGAAGGATGGCGGTTAATGGCGCCATGATGGCGGTGCGCGAGGACGTTTTGCGTAGGGGGCGGCTAGTTGCCGTTTTGCTGGAGCCTTTCGGCGTGCAGGGTTTCAAGTTTCCACGTAGGACCGTAGGAACGAGTAAACATCCGCGCCGCGAGACAGCCTCGATCAGGCAAAAAAGCCCATCCAGGGATGGGCTTTCGGGTCTAGTAGAACGAATTAGTTTTTGCTTTTGTCGACGATTTGGTTGGCCTTGATCCAAGGCATCATCGCCCGCAGTTTAGCGCCGACGGTTTCGATAGGATGTTCGGCGTTCAGGCGGCGGCGCGCTGTCATCTCAGGGTAGCCGGTTTGGCCTTCCAGAATGAATTGTTTGGCGTATTTACCTTGTTGAATGTCTTCCAACGCTTGTTTCATCGCCCAACGGCTTTCTTCGTTGATGACTTTCGGGCCGGTGACGTATTCGCCGTATTCCGCGTTATTGGAGATCGAGTAGTTCATGTTGGCGATGCCGCCTTCGTACATCAAATCCACGATCAGTTTCAATTCGTGCAAGCACTCGAAGTACGCCATTTCGGGCGGATAGCCCGCTTCGGTCAGGGTTTCGAAACCGGCTTTAACCAGTTCCACTGCGCCGCCGCACAATACCGCTTGTTCGCCGAACAAGTCGGTTTCGGTTTCGTCGCGGAAGGTGGTTTCGATGATGCCTGAACGGCCGCCGCCGATTGCAGACGCATAAGACAAGCAGATGGCTTTGGCCTGACCGGATGCGTCCTGGTGAATCGCGATCAAGTCGGGGATGCCGCCGCCTTTTACAAACTCGGAGCGCACGGTGTGGCCTGGTGCTTTAGGCGCGATCATGATCACGTCCAAATCGGCGCGAGGCACGACTTGGTTGTACAGAATCGCAAAGCCGTGAGCGAAGGCCAGCGCAGCGCCTTGTTTGATGTTAGGCTCGATTTCTTCCTTGTACAGTTTGGATTGGAACTCGTCCGGAGTCAGAATCATTACCACGTCGGCGTAAGCTACTGCTTCAGCAACGTCTTTTACGGTCAGGCCGCTGGCTTGTGCTTTGGCGACGGAAGCGGAACTGGCGCGCAGACCGACCACAACGTCGACACCGGAATCTTTCAGGTTGTTGGCGTGAGCATGGCCTTGAGAGCCGTAACCGATGATGGCGACTTTTTTGCCTCTGATGACCGACAGGTCGGCGTCTTTGTCGTAATAAACTTGCATAGATTTTCTCGTTTTATGGTGGTGTTAATTAAAGATGTAAACCTTTTTCGCCGCGGGAAATGCCGGTCGGGCCGGAGCGCACCACTTCGATGATGCTGCCTTCCTCGAAGCCGTGGATAAATGCATCCAACTTGTTGGATTGGCCCGTCATTTCGACGACATAGCTGGCCGGCGTCACGTCGATGATTTTGCCTCGGAAGATATCGACCATGCGTTTGACTTCTTCGCGGCTTTCTTGCGTGGTCTTGATCTTAACTAGCATCAATTCGCGTTCGATATGAGGCGCATCGGCCAGATCGATCAATTTGACCACGTCGACCAGTTTATTCAGTTGCTTGGTGATTTGTTCGATGACGTCGTCGTTGCCGCGGGTGACCAAGGTCATGCGCGACAGGCTGGCGTCCTCGGTGGGGGCTACGGTCAAGGATTCGATGTTGTAGCCGCGCGCCGAAAACAAGCCGGATACCCGCGACAGCGCGCCGGCTTCGTTTTCTATCAGGATAGAGATGATATGTCTCATTTATGATAACTCCCTGTCCAGCGGCGTGCCGGGGGCGACGCGCAGCTTCATGTCGTGGTGGGCCTTGCCGGCTTCTATCATCGGATAAACGTTTTCGGTACGGTCGGTGATGAAATCCAGGAAAACCGTGCGGTCTTTCAGCGCGAAGGCTTCTTTCAGTGCATCGCGCACGTCGCTCGGCTTTTCGATACGCATGCCGACGTGGCCGTAGGCTTCCGCCAGCTTGACGAATTCCGGAATGGTGTCCATGTAAGACTGCGAGTAACGGCTTTGGTAGGAAAACTCCTGCCACTGCCTGACCATGCCCATATAACGGTTGTTCAGGTTGATGATCTTGACCGGCGTGTGGTATTGCAGCGCGGTCGATAGCTCCTGTATGCACATTTGTATGCTGGCCTCGCCGGTGACGCAGGCGACATCGGCATCCGGAAACGCCAGTTTGACGCCGATGGCCGCCGGTAAACCAAAGCCCATCGTGCCGAGGCCACCGGAATTGATCCAGCGCCGCGGTTTGTCGAATTTGTAGTATTGCGCCGCATACATCTGGTGCTGGCCGACATCCGAGGTGACGTAAGCGTCGCCCTTGGTGACTTCGTACAGTTGTTCGATGACGAATTGCGGTTTGATGAACTGGCTGCCACGGTCGTATTCCAGGCAATGAACATCGCGCCAGCTCTCTATCAGTTGCCACCAGGCATCCAGCGTGGATTTCGTCGGTTTGAGCTTGCTTTCCTTGATCAGCTCTATCATTTGTTCCAGTACCGGTTTGACTTCGCCGACAATCGGAATGTCGACGCGCACGGTCTTGGATATAGACGATGGATCGACGTCGATATGGATGATTTTGGCATAGGGGCAGAACTCGGCCAGTTTGCCGGTGACGCGGTCGTCGAAACGAGCGCCGACGGCCAAAATCACGTCGCTTTCGTGCATCGCCATGTTGGCTTCGTAGGTGCCGTGCATGCCCAGCATGCCCAGAAATTGTTTGTCTGTGCCTGGATAGCCGCCGAGTCCCATCAATGTTTGCGTGATGGGGT
>JAQTYP010000115.1 GCA_028688235.1 Methylomonas sp. | reverse complement strand
TCGTCGCCAGAACGACACTGGCAAATGGATAGGCCTCAGCGCCCTGTCCACCCTGAAAGGCGACGTCGACAATCTGGGCAACATCTTCCTGTCCGGTCTTGGTGACGATGCCAGCTTCGGCAAAACCGCCGCCTTGTCGCGCCAGCTCAACAACTTCTTTGCTGTCTATCTGCCTTGGCTGTGCCTGCGGGAATATCCCGACACCTATACAGTATTCGCCGGTGGTGACGATTTTTTCCTGATCGGGCCGTGGCGGTCGCAAATCGAACTGGCCGAACGTATGCGAAGCGAATTTACCCGTTACACCGCCGAGAACGGATACCTGCATTTTTCTGCCGGCCTCAGCACCACCAAACCCGGCCTGCCGATCAACCAAATCGGCGAACTGGCGGAACAGGCCTTAGAGCAGGCCAAAGCGCACAATCCCGAGAGACGGAATATGCCGCCGAAAGCCGCCGTTACCTGTTTTGGGCAAACCGTAGGCTGGCATACGTTTCAAGAGCTGTTACATCGGCGTTTGCCCAATCTGCAAGACTTGGCGAAAGAAAACGACCTCAGTACGGGCTACGTCTACGGTCTGCTGAATTTGATCGACATGGCCGAAAAGGTCGGCGAGAAACCGGAAAATGCCCTTTGGCACAGTTACTTTGCCTACCGCACAGCTCGGATGCTGGATCGCAAAAAACTGGACAAAAAGCAACGTGAAATCCGCCATGAAGCATTGGCAAAAGAAATAGCCCATGCCGGAATCAAGGAACACGGCGGCAACTACCGCATCGCGCTGTTTTGTCATTTGTACCAGCAGCGGGATTGACCCCGGTGTCGCCGACCGCAAGGCGCCGGAGGATGCATTCCCACGCGGAGCGTGGGAACGAGAGTCCGGCAAGGTACGCAGTGCGTACCCACTTTAAAAACATCGATTAACCGCTTCGCTAAGGAGAACTCAAGATGGCTTTACAACCCCAGCAACGACACGGCCACGCCTCGCGCGGTGGATACGACGAAAGGCGCGTCGATCCCATCGACACCTCGAACATTAATTTGAAAAACATTGCCGCCGATTTGTTCGACGGCGTTGCCAGAACGGCGGCCGAAACTATCGCGGCCTCGAAAAAGGAACTCAACAAACCCACGCAATTGCGCCGCTTCTATGACGAAATCGTCTTGTGGGACAACAAAGCCAATCTGCAACCGGAACGCTTTGCCGAGTTTTTGCCGTTCATTCGCATGATTAACGCCAAAGTGGCTTATGCCTCGGGTAGAAAACTGGTCGACGATAACTTCGTCAAACTGATCAACCACGGTATCGGCCAAATCGATAGCGCCGATACGCTACGTTATTTCAAACTGTTCATGGAAGCCTTCATGGGCTTTTACAAAGAAAAAAGACCCAAAGACTAAGGAGACGCCCGATGCAACTCACCCACATTCAAAAACTGACCGGCCAAATCGAACTCCTGAGCGGCCTGCACATCGGCAGCGGCAATACCGAGATTCACATCGGCGGCACCGACAATCCGGTCATCAAAAATCCCATCACCCAGGAACCCTACATTCCCGGCTCCAGCATCAAAGGCAAGATGCGTAGCTTGCTGGAATGGCATCTGGGCGTCGTGGGCATTACCGATGGATATCCTTTGAGTTTCAAACACATAGCCGAACTGGACGGTAAAATTCAGGGCCAGGCTAAAAACCTGCTGAAACTGTTCGGCGGTGCGCCGGACAGCAACAATGACCAAAAACTGGTCGGCGAAATCGGCCCCACTCGCCTAGCCTTCTGGGATTGCCCACTGGACCCTGCCTGGGTCAGGTTGATGCGCGACGACAAAAGCCTGCCGCTGACCGAAACCAAGATGGAAAACATGATAGACCGCATTCGCGGCGTGGCAGAACATCCGCGCAACACCGAGCGCGTTCCCGCCAGCGCCAAATTCGATTTCCAACTGAGCATCCGCGTTCACGACGACGAGAATTTACTCGATACTGTCCTGATGGGCCTGAAACTGCTGGAATACACGGGCCTCGGCGGTTCCGGCTCGCGCGGTTACGGCAAAATCCAATTTACCCGCCTTGAACTGGATAAACAACCTATCCAGCATCAACTCGAACAAATCAACCTGCAACAGGTGGCCTGACATGCAACCGATACGCAAAATTTACCAAGACGCCCCCGATAGCATCGCCATCCCGGAAGAACTGCGTCATCAACCGGTGGAAATCATCATCTGGCCTTTGTCCGAACCCAATCAAGCTGTGGAAGAAACCGATGCCAACGGTTGGCCAATCGGTTTTTTTGAACAAACCTTCGGTTCCATTCCCGATTTACCGGAACGGGAATCGCAAGGAGAGTATGAAGAGCGGGAACCGCTATCATGAATTATTTGCTGGATACCAATGTTTGCATTCGCTATCTGCAAGGCCGTTTGCCCGCTATTCGAGAAGCCATTCATGCGCGACAACCACACACCATGCTGATTTGTTCCGTGGTTAGGGCGGAGTTGTTTTACGGCGCCATGAAAAGCCAATTTCCCGCTAAAACCTTGGCAAAACAGCGTTTGTTTATAGACCGATTTCCTTCGCTACCCTTCGACGATAAGGCAGCCCTGCTATTTGGCCAACTCCGCGCCGACCTGCATCGGCGGGGAATGCCCATTGGCCCCTACGACCTGCAAATCGCCGCCATAGCCCTGGCCAACGATTTGACCTTGGTGACCCACAATAGCCGAGAATTCGGCCGCATAGCCGGCTTGCGCCTCGCCGACTGGGAGAGTTGAATGCAAACCTTCCGCATCACCCTGGAACCGAAATCCGCCTTCGGCACGCCGCTGAAAGGCGACACTCTGTTCGGCCAACTATGCTGGGCCGTGCGCAACCGCTTCGGTGAAAACATCTTGCAGCAATGCCTGGACGGTTACAACGCCGACCGGCCTTACGCGGTACTGTCCGACGCTTTTCCGCGCGGCTATCTGCCGCTGCCGAAACTGCCCGGCTTTTACTACGAGTCCATTGCCGGCGCGGACCGCAAGGCCGTCAAAAAACGTTGCTGGTTGCCGGAAGAGCAAGTGACAGCGCCCTTGTCGCATTGGCTGGGCCATGCCAAAACGCCGGCCGATATTGCCGGCGCGGTCAGTCTAAGCCATCCGCAACCGCACAACACCATCAACCGCCACAGCAACACCACCGGTGACAACGGCTTTGCCCCCTACCAAGTCGAACAGTTCTGGCATCAGCCCGGCGCCGTGTGGCAGCTTTGGCTGCTGTTGGATGAACAACGGCTGAGCGGCGAGGATTGTAAGCAATGTCTGCGAGACATCGGCCAGATCGGTTTCGGCCGCGATGCCAGCATCGGCCTGGGCAAGTTCGAACTGACCGGTTTCGATCCGGCAACCCTGCCGGCCCAAGCCGACGCCAATGCCAGCCTGACCTTGGCGCCTTGCGCGCCGCAAGGCCGAGGTTACGCCGCCGACCGCAGTTTTTACCAATTGTTCACCCGTTTCGGCCGCCACGGCGACGCGGCGGTACACCAGCAAGGCCGGCCGTTTAAAAATCCGGTATTGCTGGCGCAAACCGGCGGCCTGTTCGGCGTCGCGCCGCCGGCTTCCGGCTTTATCGGGCAAGGTTTGGGTGGCGACGGTTCGCTATCCTTGACCTTGCCGGAAACCGTGCAACAAGGTTATGCGCCGGTCGTGGCCGTCCATTTTTCCGCCGAGTCCCGCTTATGAGCCCATTTCTACAAAACTACACCCTCAGCTTCACCCCGCTGTCGCCGATCCACATCGGCACCGGCGAGAGTTACGAGCCGACCAATTACGTCATCGACGACGGCACGTTATATGAGTTCGACAGTGCCGCAGCCTTGGCGGCCTTGAGCGAACAGGACCGCGACGAATTGAACCGCATCGTTTCCGGCCGGGCCGACGAGAACATGCTAAAGACCGTGCAAGGTTTTTTTTACCGGCGTCGCGAAGCGTTGAAACCCTGGGCTATCAACGCGATACCGGTTTTAGATGGCATTGCCCGGCTTTATACGACCCGGATTGGACAAGCCGCCAATCGCGAGGGTGGCGGCGGACAAGTCCTGAATAAGCTTGAAATAGACCGCACCGCCTACAATCCGGCGACTCGGCGACCGGTGTTATTCGGTTCGTCAATCAAAGGGGCGATCAGAACCGCCTTGCTGGATAAAGTCAATCAAGGTCAGCGGGCGCGAGAACGAAAAGGGCTGCACGACTTTCAAGGTCGCTTGTTCAAGTATCTCGATGCCGAGCGGGGCGAATGGTCGTTGCAGCAAGACCCCTTGCGTTTGGTTGCCCTCTCGGATGCTGCTTGGGATGACGCTCAAGTGTTGCCGACTGCTCAGGTCTATCTAGCGGTCAATCGTAAAAAGTCCGCCGTTGTCGATGAAAAAGGCGGATTACGGGCGGCGATGGGCGAAAACCTTTATCAAATCTTGGAATGCGTACCGCCGGCTTACCCGCGCGCTTTCAAGGGGCAGCTCGCGCTGCAAACCATCAAAAGCGATGATCGCCAAAAAATTCCGGCGCAAGAATTTCATTTCCCGATCAAAGCGATTGCCGATGCTTGTAACCGTTTCTATTTGCCCATTTGGACAGCGGAACGAAAATTACTGGAGGAGCGCGGCTATGCCGACGAGGAAGGATACAAAACCTTTATGGGGATTTTGGCGTCGAGCCAGGAAAAAATTGAAACTGGCCAAGCTTTCTTATTACGCGTCGGTCGCCATTCCGGGGCTGAATCCGTCACCGTGTCCGGTGCGCGCAACGGTAATATCAAGATCATGACCGGTAAAGGACAAAACCCGGAATATGCCGACGCACCCAAAACGCTATGGTTGGCCGCTCAAACAAAGGAACAGCGCCAAAACCTTCTCCCCTTCGGCTGGCTACTGGTTGAAATCCACTCCGGCGACGGCACGCCCGCCGAATGGCCGGAACTGGCCGAGCTCTGCGCCGCTCGACAAGGCCCGGCCCGGCAATGGGCCGAACAGCAAGCCCGGCAACGCGCCGAACTGGCGGCGAAACGCCAGGCCGACGAGCAACGCCGGCAACAACAAGCATTGGAACGTCAACGGCGACAAGCCGAAGAACAAGCAAAGGCCGAAGCGGCAGAGCAAGCGCGTATCGCCGAACAACAACGCCAGGCCGGCCTCAGCCCCATTGAGCTGGAAATCGAAACCTTCCTGCAAGCTATCCAGGCGCAAGATCGCGACACCCGGCTGTTGCAAGAACTGGAAAGCGGACGCTGGCAAGGCGAAGACGCCAAGGCCGTGGCCCAAACGGTCAAATCCCTGATGGAGCAAGCCGGCAAATGGCTGCCGGATTTTGCCGGCGACAACAAGCAAAAGGTCAAGCTCAGGGATAGAAGCCGCAAGGTGTTGAAATACCTGCAAGGTTGAAGGTAAAGCGGCTGAACGATCGTTTGCGTACAAAAATAGGTACTCATACAATACACAATTCCCTATCCATCCACTCAAGAGGTAGACATGGATACCATCAATTATTCGACCTTGCGCAGCAATTTGGCGCGCGTGCTGGACAAGGTCAACGACGACCACAACCCGGTATTGGTGACCCGGCAAAACGGCAAACCGGCCGTGATTCTGTCGCTGGAAGACTACAAGTCCTTCGAGGAGACCGCCTATTTGATGGCCAGCCCCGCCAATGCCCGGCGGCTCAATCAGGCGATTGCGGAAGTCGAAGCCGGCAAAACCACGCCGCACGACCTTATCGAGCCATGATATTGGCGTGGGCTTCGGCCGCCTGGGACGATTACCTGTATTGGCAAACGACCGATAAAAAAGTCCTGAAGCGTATCAATACCTTGATCGAAGACATCAAACGCCACCCCTTTACCGGCCTGGGCGATCCGGAACCGTTAAGACACAACTGGTCGTGCTATTGGTCCAGACGCATAGACCGCGAACATCGACTGGTTTACAAGGCCGAGGCCGCGAGCATTACCATCGTTCAGTGCCGGTATCATTATTAGGGAGGATACGTTTTTGAAAATACCTTTTTTGCGAAATCTTTTTGGAGCGTAATGGTGCGGTCTTTTGCATACAAACTAGTTGGCTATTTGGCTTCCCCCTTTGAAAAAGGGGGATTGAGTGGGATTTATTTAAAAAATCTCCCCTAGCCCCTCTTTTTCAAAGAGGGGGAACTGATTTCCGTCGGGATTTTTGCGCCTGCGGCATCCCTTAGAGAGTTTTGGAATGGCTATGTTAAATAAGCACCACCCCGAGATGACCCATCTCCCCGCCCACCGCTACCAATTCAACTGCCGGGTATTGCAGCCGTTGAATCTCAACCTCTATTCCGGCTCCATGCTGCGCGGCGCGTTTGGCCGGGCCTTGCGTAAAAGCGTCTGTGTGACGCGGGGCGACGACTGCAAAGCCTGCTTGCTGTACCGGCAATGCAGTTATCCCAAAATCTTCGAAACACCGCCGCCGGCGAACGCCGCTTTTCAAGCCTTCAGCGAAATCCCCAACGCCTTCGTCATCGAACCGCCGCCGATGGGTAGGCGGCAACTGCAGGCCGGCGATACCTTCAGTTTCGACATGGTATTGATCGGCCGAGCGGTGGACGATCTGCCCATCGTCATTCACGCCTGGCAAACGGCGCTGAAAGCCGGACTGGGGGCCCAACACGCAGAAGCCGAACTGACCGACGTGGTATTCGAGCCCGGCCAACCGGTTGAACAAATCATCTATCCTACGGGCGGCGAAAACCGCCTGTCGCCAGCACCGCCGTTCCAGCCAGAACCCTTGCCGGCCACCGACCGAATCACGCTGCAACTTCGAACCCCGCTGCGCATCAAGCACCGTGGCAAAGTGTTATCGAACGCCCTGCGCGGCAAGGATTTTTTACTGGCCCTGGTACGGCGCTACTACCTGCTGCAGGAATTCCACGGCCGCGACTACCAAGCCCCGGACTTCCATGCCCTGGCCCATGCAGCCGAAGCCGTCGAAGCCGATCACCAACTCAACTGGTGCCAATGGGAGCGTTATTCCAGCCGGCAGAAGCAAACCATGACATTCGGCGGCGTGATCGGCACGCTACGCCTGGAGGGCGATCTGGCGCCATTCCTGCCGCTACTGCAACAAGGCCAATGGTTGCACGTCGGCAACAAAACCACCTTCGGCATGGGCCACTATGCCATTACTGCACAACATTAACCTGAGTCTATCCATGCAAACACCGCCAATCCATTTGCTCATCGTCACAGGCCAAGCCCAGGCCAATCTGATTCCCATCATGCAGTTCAAGCCTGATGTCGTCGCGCTGGCCGTATCCAAGGCCATGCAAGGCAACGCCCGGCAATTCGTCAAGCTGCTAACCAACCTGGCCGGTTACCGGGAAGAAAACATCATTCAATTTCACGACGTGCCCGACGTCGGCCTGGAAGCCATCAAAGACAGGGCCATGGAAATCGAGGATGAGCTGAACCGGCGCTTTCCCAACCAGCCTATCGCCTACCATGCCACCGGCGGCACCAAATTGATGGCCCTGGGCTTTTACGACGTCTTCCATAGCGAGCCCGTGTTCTATACCGACAGCGAACATGGCCAAATCGAAGTGCTATATAAGGAAAAAAGCCAACCCATCGCCATCGACAAGGTGTTGTCGATCGAAAGTTATTTATTCTCGATGGACAAACAGATACGTAAACGCGCCGATAACGTCTGGGAAGATATTGCCCGACAACGCCGTTCGCTCAGTTTTTGGCTGGCGCAAAACGCCGAACCCTTGGAAAAATACTGGAACGTAATCAATCTGCTGGCCCATCAGGCTCTGGCGGAACAGGAACGCGGCAAGCCGCCGATTTTGGATCAACCGGAACAGACATTCCTGGCCGGCAAAACGCCCCACGGTGCCTGGAAAACCGCCCTGCAAAAATGCACCGAAGCCGGCGTGTGTCAATGGGATAGCGGCAATCCGCAACGCCTGACTTTCGAAAAGGCCAACGGCGCGCAATACCTCAGCGGCAGCTGGCTGGAGGAATACGTCTGGCTGACCGCCAGCGAACTCGGTTGCGAGCAGGTCTATGCCTATGTATTCTTTACCGAGACAGGCAACCCCAAGGACGACATCCGAAACGAAATGGATTGCCTGATTCTGCACAACAGCCGCTTGTTGATGGTTGAATGCAAAACCAGTGACTTTAAGAAAGGATCACCCAAAAACGACGGCGTTTTGTATAAACTGGATACGTTGGAAAGGCGCACCGGCGGCTTGTTCGGCGACGCCTGGCTGGCATCGGCGCGGACACTGGACGCCGCCACCAAGAATCGAGCACAGGAGTATAAAATTAAAGTGATAGATGGAGGTGAAATAAAACAAATGAAAAATCGAATTCTGGAATGGATGAGCGGCAAGGTTCAGTCATGATGACACGAATCGTTGTCAACCACCCTGGTAATGGCTTGATTTATCGGCTTTTTTGGCCGAGAGCTATTGAATATCAGCCCTGCATAAGAAGGGATTAAGACTCTGGCGCTGTCGTCATAGTGGCGACTCCTAAAATTGAATATCAGCCCTGCATAAGAAGGGATTAAGACTCCAGACGTCACGGCTTCTCGTTTAAAACGGGACACAGAGGGAGGCTTAACCGTTCGTCCTGAGCTTGTCGAAGGGTGAACGGTTAAGCCATTCATGGTTCGACAAGCTCACCACGAACGGCTTAACCTCTGGACTGTCCCGGCTTAAGTTGGAAGCCGACGTCACTCATATTAATTCCACGACCGCATTGAATATCGGCCCTGCATAAGAAGGGATATTTCGGCCTGCTACATAAAGTGCCCCCCCTACTCCACCGCCGTCATTCCGGATCGGGATCTTTTCTTTGATAATCAAAACATCCGCCCTGACGCCGAGTAAGCCGATAACAAATTTGTTAATCATTACTTGGCCATTGGATCATGTTGCAATGCTGTCCAGACAATCTGTTGGAGACCAGCATGCAAACCCTATTTTTAGAAAAACCTTTTGTCGAGTTACGCACCGAACGTGCCTGCCTGCTGATCTATCAAAAGGGTAAGCCGATTGGCAGTTT
>JAQTYP010000114.1 GCA_028688235.1 Methylomonas sp. | reverse complement strand
CACTACGCTCTTCCGATCTGTATAGACTTGATGCCTGACCCGGCGGCCCTGCAGGGTCGTGGTATTGTTCGCCATCCCCAAATCGCCGCTGAACAACATATCGGTATCGTATTCCAGGTGGGAATAGCCGGTCCTAAGATCCCAATGCTCGTCGGCCTTGAAATCTATCCAGGCGCTGAAATTATCGGTATTGCTGCGGCGAAAATCCGTATAGGCCATGCTGTTCCAGTTGTCTGGCAAGCCGGGTACGTCGACGGCGGAAAGATTAGGATTGCTGGCGGACGGCAGGGTACCTACCCAAGTGTTGTAACCGGGTTTTTGCATCACTTGCGGTTCTTCGATTTTCTCGAAGTGTTCGTATTTCAACGATACGCTCAAGCGGTCGCTGGGTTGCCACAACAACGACGGCGAGACGTTCCACGACTGGGCGTCGTAAGGCTCCCAGTAATGCATGTCCTGGTCATAGGAGGCCGCCATCCGGTAAAACAACTCTTTGGAGGCAGGCCCCGTCACGTCGGTCTGGAAGCGGTATTCGCCGTAGGAGCCGTAGCGCGCGTCGGCATTGGCGGCAAACCGGCGCTGCGGACTCTTGGTGATGACGTTGACGATGCCGCCCGGCGCGACCTGGCCGTACAGAAACGACGCCGGCCCCTTGACCACCTCGACGCGGGAAATATTGGTGAAATCGAAGATAGAAGGTCCGTGCACCCCATCGCGCAACATCTGGATATTGCCGCCCGCCAGCGAACCGACCGTGAATCCGCGTATCGCCAGATTGGCGTTGCCTTCGTTGAAATCGTTGCTGCGGTAGGTCACACCGGGCGAATAACGAGCGACATCGAATATGTCGCGCGGTTTCTGGTCCTCGATGAAGGATTCGGTAAAGGACTGAATCGCGAACGGCAAGTCTCGAATCGGTGCATCGAAGCGGGAAGCCGAAACCGAATTGGAGGCGTGATAGCCCAAATCCAGAGCGGTAGACACTTCGAACGGAGAAACCGGAACGTTCACCAGTTCGGAAATGTCCATGTCGGCCACGTCTTTGGCGGCAGGTTCTTCAACCATCGCCATACCGACCGCAAAGGCCTTTGCGAGAGTCGAACAAGGGCAAAACCTAGGCAAGCCATTTTTCATCTGAACATCACCCTTTGCTGATATTAAGCCAGTGACAGGCGCTACCGGCCGGCCTGTGTGTGGTGAGTATAGTCAGGCGTTTAAGCCGAGACAACGCCCTCTTTGGTTTTACCCTATAAAAATCATTTCGTCCACGAAATACACGAAAATCAGGCTGTAGGATGGGCTAAGCGAATGCGCAGCCCATGCGGTTTGAATGATGGGCTTCCTGACGTCAGCCCATCCTACATCACTATGTTCGCAAATAGGGACCGATGTTCAAAGCCTCCCCGGCCCGATGATAGAAAAACGGCCTTATTTACCGAAAGTCAAGCCATCCTTTGCTTTATCCACCTTAATCACGTCCCCCGGCGCGAATCGGCCGGACAAGATTTCGTTGGCTAACGGATTTTCCAATTGGCGCTGTATGGCCCGTTTCAACGGGCGTGCGCCATAGATTGGGTCGAAACCGGCCTCGCCCAGCATATCTAATGCCGACTCACTGATTTCCAGGCCGATGTCTTTTTCCTGCAATCTGCGGCGCAGTAAATCGATCTGGATTTTGCAAATCGCCCGAATCTGACCCTGACCGAGCGGGTGAAATACCACGGCCTCGTCGAGACGGTTAATGAACTCAGGCCTAAAATGCTGGCCGACGATGTCCATCACCGCATCCTTCATGTCGGCGTAGTTTTCCTCGCCTGCGAGTTCTTGGATCACGTGCGAGCCCAAATTGGAGGTCATCACGACCACGCAGTTTTTGAAATCCACCGTGCGGCCTTGGCCGTCGGTCAACCGGCCGTCGTCCAGAACTTGCAACAAGACGTTGAACACATCGGCATGGGCTTTTTCGATTTCGTCCAGCAAGATAACCGAGTATGGCCGGCGGCGCACGGCCTCGGTCAGATAGCCACCTTCCTCGTAGCCGACGTAGCCCGGAGGCGCGCCAATCAAACGGGCCACGGAGTGTTTCTCCATGAATTCCGACATGTCGATGCGCACCATCGCTTCTTCGGTATCGAACATGAATTCGGCTAAGGCCTTGCACAGTTCGGTCTTGCCAACCCCGGTCGGCCCCAGGAACAGGAAGGAGCCGTTCGGCCGGTTCGGATCGGACAGGCCGGCTCGGGAGCGGCGTATCGCGTTGCTGACGGCTTTCAAGGCTTCGGTTTGGCCGACCACCCGTCTGGCCAGTTCGTCTTCCATGCGCAACAGTTTCTCGCGCTCGCCTTCCATCATTTTGGAAACCGGGATGCCGGTCCATTTGGAGACGACTTCGGCGATTTCGTCTTCGGTGACCTTGCTGCGCAGTAAACGGGTTTCCTGCATCTCGGCTTGCGAGGCTAAATCCAGCTCCTTTTCCAGCTTGGGGATTTCGCCGTATTGCAGTTCGGACATGCGGGTGTAATCCTGGCTGCGGCGTGCTGCTTCCAGCTCTAGCCGGGCGTGTTCCAGCCTCTCCTTGATCGTCGCAGTGCCTTGCAACGCGGCTTTTTCGGCTTTCCAGATTTCATCCAGGTCGGAATATTCCTTTTCCAACGCGGCGATCTCTTCCTGCAAGGTTTCCAGGCGTTTTTTCGACGCGGCATCGTTTTCGTTTTTCATCGCCTCGCGTTCGATTTTTAGCTGGATCAGACGGCGGTCGAGTTTATCCATGGCTTCCGGCTTTGAGTCCATTTCCATGCGTATGCGACTGGCGGCTTCGTCGACCAGATCGATGGCCTTGTCCGGCAACTGGCGGTCGGAAATGTAGCGGTGCGACAAGGTTGCCGCAGCGACGATGGCAGGATCGGTAATGTCGACGCTGTGATGGATTTCGTAGCGCTCCTTCAAACCGCGCAAAATCGCGATGGTGTCTTCGACGTTGGGTTCGTCGACCAAGACTTTTTGAAAGCGGCGTTCCAACGCGGCGTCTTTCTCGATGTATTTGCGGTATTCGTCCAGCGTGGTGGCACCGACGCAATGCAGTTCGCCGCGCGCCAGCGCCGGTTTCAACATGTTGCCGGCGTCCATCGCGCCCTCGGCCTTGCCGGCCCCGACCATGGTATGCAATTCGTCGATGAACAAAATGACCTGGCCTTCCAGTTTGGCGATATCGTTCAGCACCGCTTTCAGACGCTCCTCGAATTCGCCGCGGAATTTGGCGCCGGCGATCAGTGCCGCCATATCCAGCGCCAGCAATTGCTTGCCCTTGATGCCTTCAGGCACTTCGCCGTTGACGATGCGTTGCGCCAGGCCTTCGACGATCGCGGTCTTGCCGACGCCGGGCTCGCCTATCAACACCGGATTGTTCTTGGTGCGACGCTGCAGGACCTGTATCGTACGGCGGATTTCGTCGTCGCGACCGATGACAGGATCGAGCTTGCCAAGTTCGGCGCGTTCGGTCAGATTGATCGCGTATTTTTTCAGCGCCTGGCGTTGATCTTCGGCGTTGGCGTCATTGACGGCCTGGCCGCCGCGCATGTTGTCTATGGCTTTATCGACGGCAGAAGCGGTGAGACCAGCGCGTTTCAAGATGTTTTGCAACGTACCGCTGGTTTCCAACGCGGCCAGCAGAAATAGCTCGCTGGAGATGAAAGCATCCTTACGTTTTTGCGCCAATTTGTCGGTCAAATTCAGCATGCGCGACAGCTCGTTGGAAAGCTGCACGTCGCCGCCGGCGCCTGACACGCTGGCCAAGCGGTCGATTTCCTTGACTAGTTCGCCACGCAAGGCATTGACCTCAATGCCTGCCTGTTGCAGCAAGGGCTTGATGCTGCCGCCGTCCTGGTCCAGCAAGGCCAGCATGACATGTAACGGCTCGATGAACTGGTGATCCTTGCCCAAAGCCAGGCTTTGGGCATCGCCGAGAGCCTGCTGGAATTTGCTGGTGAGTTTGTCCATTCTCATGGTGATTACCTCTATAAAAAATGCTGTTTCCGCAGAGATGAGGCGCTATTTTGTTTTTTCAAGCTCGAGACCGCGGTAATGTTCCCAAGGAAACAGCGTATAGCCTTGCCAAATAAATCACAGTACAATTGCGCCACTCGGATAAAAATATTGAATATCGCCTTGGCCGGTTAGGGATTAGGTTATCAATATTATTTCTCTGCGTAACCAATAGTTTAAATTTGTAGGAGTTTTAAGATGGCAACAGGCACAGTCAAATGGTTCAACAACACCAAAGGCTTTGGTTTTATCGAGCCTTCCGAAGGTAACGAAGATGTTTTCGTTCATCACACGGTGATTTTGGGAGAAGGCTTCAAAACGTTGTCTCCCGGACAATCTGTTGAATTTGATATCGAATCCGGCCCAAAAGGATTGACAGCTGCCAACGTTCAGCCTAGATAATCTATAAAGGTTCCACAGAAAAAGGCTCTTGTTCTACAAGGGCCTTTTTTTTGTCCGCACAAAGTGGAGGACTTATTTGCAAGGCAAGTTATAATCGAGTCTCCTCCAAAACTACTGGGCTTTCAGCCATGGCACGCGACTTTTCATCGTTAAGAAATCTGGATGTTCCGGTTAAGGTATTGTTCACCGGCTATCTGACTACCGTAGCGGTGGGCTATTTAATGGCGCTGATTCAAATCTTATTTACCCACGGCATGGCAGACGGGAAGTTCGGTCTGTCCATGGATGACATCGTTTACAGCTATTACGGCAACCGTTCCGGTACGGTATTGGAAACCAAGTTGAACGGATCGATGAAGGAAAACGCTTCCGAACACGAACGTTTCATCATCATGCAATGGGTCAGAGATGGGGCCGAGCAGGGTGAGTTTGCCGAATCGGGAGCGGAAAAAGTCATACAGGAACGCTGCGTGATGTGCCATGGCAAAGGCGCGCCGGTACCGGACTTTACTGATTTCAATGTGCTAAAAGAACTCACCCAACAGGACGAAGGGGCAACATTCGGCTCGCTGACCCGGGTTTCGCATATCCATTTATTCGGCATCAGCTTCATCTTCATGTTCGTCGGGCTGATTTTCAGTTTTGCCGAAACCAGTACCGTCAAATACAAGTCGATTGCAATAGGCATGCCCTATCTGTTTTTGTTGGTGGACATTCTGTCTTGGTGGTTGACTAAACTGCATCCGATGTTTGCAATTTTAGTGATACTGGCCGGCGCCGGCATGGCGATTTCGTTTGCCTTCATGTGGTCCGTGTCGGTATTGGAGATGTGGGCCTTCGATAAAGTATTTCTGGATGCGGCCGGCCAGCCTAGACCGAAGTGGAGCAGCGTAGTCGAAACCAGATTAAGGCAAATCGGTTGCGACGATGCGTTGACGACGACAAAACGAATTGCCTGCATGACCCAATCCGCAGGTCTCCAGTTATGGCGCTTGTGGCTGAACCTCGGCCTACCTTGGCTCAAGCAACAGATAGATAGTTACTTGGCCAGGAAAAATTAGGCAATGTGAGAAGGCTTACAAATCGGGAATTGTCTGCTTTAATGAAAACGAATCCGGCCGATAAACTCAGCAGCAAGATAATCCCCGATGTTCCGGAGGTGTCATATGAACATTAATCCATTATCCAGCGCGACCAACATGATCACCTCGGCCCAGCAAAAGGCGACCAATGCGGCTCAAGCCATCGCTCAACCGCCGGCGCTGCAGCAGGCACAGGAAGTAAAAGGCCCGGGAGATCTCAAATCGACCGATTATGTCCAGCCACTGGTCAGCCTCAAGGAATCGGAATTCGAAGTCAAAAGTGGCGTCAAAGTGATTCAAGCCGAAAAGGAAATGCTGGATGCCGTTGGCAGAATTTTCGACGAAAAAGCCTAAACGCTCACGCCGACATCGTAGCCCAGGGCTTTGATATCGGCGGCCAACGCGTTCAGTTCTTCCAAATCGGCATTTTCCAAACTTTCCGCTTCCGGCTGCAAAGACTGTCTGGCTATGCTGTAAAGCAATACACGCCTTATGCCTATCCCTTCGTTCGACAGCCTCTCCAAAAGGTTCAAATAAGCCTTTTTCTCCTGATCCGACCAGATATCCCTGCCACAGTGAAATACACAGGTTTGCAGCTTGATCGGGCAAAGGCCGGCGGCAATTTTCAAATGGGTCAGCAGCTTTTGCCGGCCTTGTCCTGTGTTGTTGATCGACTTGCGCCCTGCTTCGGTGGCGCTGTCCAGCTTGAACCAGATTTCGCCGCCGTAACGCGCTAATTCCTTCAGCCCGGCTTGCACGCTTGCCTGATGCACCAAGCTGCCGTTACTGATCAATACGAAGCGACTGGCCGGAAATATGCCGGCTTCGGTAGCCATTTCACCAATCAGCCGGACGGCTTTATCGAAATCTTTAAGGCTGGTGGGCTCACCGTTACCGGAAATGGCGATGTCTTTGATGACCCGTTGTTCGCTAGCGACATTGAAGCGGTCGAAGAAATCACCGTGCAAGACATCATTCAGAAAGACACGTAGCTCGTCTGCCAATAAAGCAAAATCCATTTCCGGAGCGTTACCGCGTTTCAGATTCGGCACCTGACAATAAATGCAGCGCCAATTACAAGCATTGTTGGGATTGAAGTTGACGCCTATCGACAAGCCGCCCGCCCGCCTGGATATGACAGGATAGACATATTTCAGGCCGGCGATGTCGCGGGAATGGTTGGTAGTGGTAAGAGCCTCGGGCATTCTTTATTGGCGTCAAAAAACAGATAACTGGTCACTGCTGCTCGAATCGGCTTGTGAGTGATTGGCGTAGGTATCCCAGGTCGGAGAATAATCATCGGCTTGATTGCCCCAGCAACTCCAGTCAGGCCTGTTACCCCGTGCGAACATCTCCAGATAAGGTCCAGGGCTGCAAGATTCGATTAATGAATATTGCTCATCGGGTTTTCGGCTATGTTCCCGTTTTTGGCTGCTGATGATGTTTTCCTGACTTCGGCCCGGAGCCAAAGTGCGGGCATTTTTGCCCCGAACGCCGAACAAAATTATTTCGGTGACGTTTCTGAAATAAAAGCCGACACCTCGCCTATCCGGTCCGCCGTCCTTGCGAACCTTGTACCATATCAAGTTGGTTTTGTAGGTAAACCCCCAACTCTCCAATACTTGCAGGCCTTCCGCCAGCAGTGCGTTAGGAACCCATAAATAGAGATGGGCGGTTTCCGCGGCCGCATTGGCAACCGGTATCTGTTTGATTTCGTCGAGCGTTAAAGTGGGATATCTCGCCAACCTTTTATGCTCGGGCGCCATCTTTCCTGTGCGATTTTGGAATTGCCAGGGAGGATCGGCCAAGATCGTGGCGAATTTTTTGCCCCCGCAAAACCGGAGAAAATCATCTGACGCCGAAATCGGTATATTGTTACTCATAACTTATACCTCCTCGACCAGTTTCTTGGTTATGCCGAAAACAAGAACCGGGCAACCACCGTTGCGGCCGGCATCCAGCCGGGGTAGCAGTTTTCCCATTTGGGTCGTACTGGCACCATATTTACCGTAAATGCCGAGCTCCTTGAACCAGGGATCGAGATCGTTACTGCGCGTCGCCAATATGCCAACGCTGATTTTGTCGTATTCGAAAAAAGCCCGAAAAGCATAGAGATCACGATCGTAGGTTTGATCCTTGCTGTTCCATTCCAAATCGAATGCAACCCGACCTTTCAAATAATCGACATAATGGCTGTCGTGTGCAAACTCGTGATCGTCGACCACGACTTTAGCGTTCAATTTCTTTTCCGCCCACCCCATGGGACGCAATATATCTGAAAATCGTTTCGGGATAGCGCTTTCGCTGCCACCGGGATCTCGGACATTCTGCTCGGTCAATCTGAAAGCTTTAAGCGCCGTGCAAATTTCCGAAAACTCGGTCGGAAACTCGTTTTTCAAGATCGCCGCGGCATGTCGATAGTCATGCACTTCGTAAAGATTGGCTACGTCTTCCGGAATATACTCTTGCCAAGCCATCAGATTTTAACCAAAACTTCACCACGCCCGGTTTCTGCCATATCACCGCCAAACCTTTGCACCCGATTGAACGCGACGCTGCTCTCGGCGAAGCGTGAATTCAGCGACTTGAAGGACGCGAACAACATCGGCAAAAACGCCAAGGTGTGCGACCCGCAGTCATTGAAGGTGGCGGACAGTTGCGGCGGCTGCCACAGCAACAAGGTGCCGCGGCGCATCGCATAGCCTACATAACGGCCGGTCGAACCCATCACGGCGATCGTGCCGGCCACCATGCGCGAACCGCAATAATCGCCGACATTGCCTTCTATCAAGATTTGACCGCGGCGCATATGGTCGCCAGCGCGCTGCCCCACATCCCCTTTGACCAGCACGGTGCCACCCTTCATCCCCTGTCTGTTGCCGGGCAGCGCGCCGCCGAGAAAATCTCCGGAATTGCCGTCGATTTGCAGAAGGCCGTTTTTCATTTCGCAAGCCGCATATAATCCGGCATCGCCGCTAACGGTGATGGTACCGGATTTCATCTGCATACCGAGATAAGCCCCGGCATCGCCTTGTATGCTGATACTGCCGCCGTCCAATTCCTTGCCGATAAAATCCAGCTTGTTGGTACTGCCGGCAATGATAATTTCCTGAGGGTTTTTGCCGGTAATGTAAAACAGCTCGTCGACACGTAGGCGACTTTTACCGCTTTGTAGTTCGATCGCGGCAATGGCATCGACGTCCAGTCCTTGCAACTTTTGGCAAACCAGCGGCGACATATCCACCCGTTGTTTCGTTGCTTGCTTCAATGTAAAAGTTAAGGCGCTCATGCCATGATCTCCTGCAGATGGAAGTGGAAGGGGCCGAGCTTGCCGCCGTAGTTGCCGGCGCTGATGCGTTTAATGCCGCCCGCCGCACCCAAATCGCAAACCGCCTGAATGCCGACGCGCATGGCTTTGTCGATGTCTTCCTTCGATAAACCGTCGATGACGATTTCCATCACCGACTCGATTTCCGGCGAAAGATCGGTTTTGGTGACGCCTTTCAAGGTCGGGCAAAACGCGTCGTTGGTCGATGCGCCTAGGGCCTTATATTTTGAGCCGACCTTCGAGCCGGAACGCACCACGCCGCCG